>JBBADY010000001.1:0-60269 GCA_041656215.1 Candidatus Dojkabacteria bacterium
TAATGTAACTACTTTGTTAAGTGCACCTTCTAATTCTCTCACACTACTCTCAATATTCTTTGCTATTAACTCTATATATTCGTCAGCTACAATAAATTTTTTCTCTGAGAGAATCTGTTTAAGAATGGCAACTCTGGTCTCATACTCTGGAATTTGCATATCAGCTACCATACCTCCCTCAAATCTTGATCTAAGTCTATCTGCTATATTCTTTATCTCTTTAGGAGGCCTATCTGATGCTAATACAATCTGTTTGTTTGATTGATATAGACTATTAAATGTATGGAATAGCTCCTCTTGAGTCTTAGGATATGTTTCTACAAATTGAACATCATCTATTATTAATAGATCCACCTCCCTATACTTTGTTCTAAAATCTTCGTTCCTTTTTGTTCTAATGGATTCAATCATTTCATTTAAGAACTGCTCTATCGATACATAGGCGACCTTTTTCTCAGGATCCTTTTTAATTACCTCATTACCAATAGCTTGCATAAGGTGAGTTTTACCTACTCCTGTACTACCGTAAAAGAATACAGGATTATGTGCATTACCAAGATCTTGTACAACCGCTTGTGCTACAGCATCTGCCAATCTATTACCTGAACCAACGATAAAGCTCTCAAATGTATACTTAGGATTTAATCTTGCACTTTGTACTGCCTTCTCATACTTCCTATGTTCATTTTCTGAAGAAGAGAAAAGATCTATATTTTCATTAACAGGTTTAACAAACTCATATCTATTTTTTGTTTTCTCTTGTACAGGTAAAGACTTAAGTAAAAACTCTATCTGTAGATTCTGTCCTGTAGCTTTGAGTAAACAGTTTTGAAGCAAGTTTTTAAAATCTCTTTGTATTGTACCCTTCTTAAATTCACTACTACAGGAAAAAGTTGCTACTCCATTACTTATACTCTCTAAGTATGTATCTCCAAACCAAGATTTATACTCCACCTTATCAAGAACCATTCTTAAATTTTCAGAAACAATCTTCCATACATCATCTGTATCTATCTCTTGATAGCTCTGTTCACTAGCCCCTGTTGTAGGTTTTGCGACACCGTCTATGTAGTTTTCAAAGTCGATTTTGTCCATACAGTAATGTATTTAATACAAAATAAAGGCAGTTAAGGGGCAGTGCTTTCGGTCGATTGGGACTGATAGTCTATTATATTGATTTCTAAAATAATGTGGATAAGGTTGTATGTGTATATAAGATAATCGTTATACAACAAGCTTTTCTTCTTACGCCCTTTTTGTCTAAGCTAAGTAGAGCTCTAAGGAAATATTACTCTTGTGATAAATATTTGCCATATGTAGAGATATTAATATATAATGAGCTCGCTTATGAAAAGAACATATCAACCAAAAAATTTAAAAAGGCTTAGGAAGTTTGGCTTTATGGCTAGAAAAAAAACTGTTGGAGGAAAAGCAGTACTCAAGAGTAGAATGAGAAAGGGTAGGAAAGGGCTATCTGTAAGTGAAGAGTACAAGACTTTAAGGAAAAAGCCAATATCAAGGATTAGGTAGTGTATACTTATATATGCTTACACGCCAACACAGATTAAACGCTAAACATTTCAAACAGGTTTACAACGAAGGTAAGAAATTCAGAGGTGAGTTTGGTATGTTAGTTGCTCGAGAGTATGATAAAGATATCTCTCAGTTTGCTTTTGTAGTAAGTAAAAAGATAGGTAATGCACCTGAAAGACATCGTATGACAAGACTGCTTCGTCAAATTACTAGAGAGATACTCACAGAGTACAACCTTAAAGAAAGAAATATACAGTGTCAGTATATAGCATTTAAATATTGTGATAATTATGCAATCCTTAAAGAAGAGTATTCTAAACAACTTAAAGAAGCTTTCTCTATTTCCTAGAAGAGTAGAACTTTTTTTAATACGTATATATCAAAAAACACTCTCTCTTGATCATGGATATTTAGGAAAGCTATATCCAAATAGAAGATCCTGTAAATATATCCCTACCTGTTCAGAGTATGGGTATGATGCTGTATTAAGATTTGGTATATTCAAGGGTAATGTATTAGCAATTAAACGTATACTTAGATGTAACCCATGGAGTAAACCAGGTCAGTACGATCCTGTTCCTGAAAAATAGTTGAGTTTAATGTATAATGCATAAGATTTTTATTATTACTAACTATTAATATGCTATCAACCATTTGGAATACATTACTATTTAATCCTGTATTAAATGGATTAATAATTCTTTATCACTATCTTGGTGATAACTTAGGTTTAGCTATCTTAGCTGTTGCCGTTATCGTAAGGCTCTTCCTTACACCATTAGTAAAGAAGCAAACAGAGATGACAAAAAAGATGTCTGGACTGAAACCTGAATTAGAAAAGATACAGAAGAAGTATGCAAACAATAAAGAGAAGTTATCACAGGAACAGATGAAGCTGTATAAAAGAGTTGGTTATAACCCTCTTGGATGTGTTGGAACTATGATACCTCAGTTAATTATACTTTCTGCATTAATAGGTGTGATAAGAGCAGTTACAGCAAGTGATCTAGATGGGCTATATACATGGGTTAGAGAGTTAGTAGGTATTTCTAACGGCTATGTCATTAATCCTAACTTTCTTTTCTGGGATTTAACAAAATCATATAACGGTATGTCTGCAGAGTTTGGTAGATTCGCAGTAGAGAGTCTTCCATATATTGCACTAGCTCTTCTTGTAGGAGTAGTTCAGTATCTAACTACAACATTTACACAGAAGATGCAGAATTTAACACCGGAGCCTACAAAGAAGGGGAAAAGTTCAGCATCTACTCCAGATATGCAAGCTCAAATGCAAAAATCTATGATGTATATGTTCCCCCTTATGACAATCTTCTTTACAATTAGTATGCCTGCAGCATTAGGATGGTACTGGATGGTTCAATCCTTTATGCTTGTTATACAGTACTTCACTTTAGATTTTGATAAGACTAAAAAGGGTATACAAAATCTAAGAGTTAAGTATTTTACTAAGAAATAAATTAAATAAATATTAATATGGAAGATATAGTAAAGAAAGAATTAGACACTCTACTCTCTTTAATGGGTATAGAGGCAGAGTACAGTATGGAGTTAGAAAAAAGTGAAGAGGTTACATACATAAAGGTGTCCTTCACTGGTGAGAACTTAGGATATTTAATAGGTGGTCATGGTAAGCATCTTGACTCTTTACAGTATGTATTGAGCATGGTTGTTAGAAAGCATTTTAAGGAGGATGAACAGTACAGAGTTATTCTAGATGTAGGTGGATATAGGAAAGAGAGAGATGAGAAGTTAGAGAAATTTGCTATGCAAAAGGCAGATGATGCAAGAATATTAGGAGAGCCAGTTGATCTACCTCCAATGAAAGCATCAGATAGGAGAGTTGTACATATGACATTACAGATTTTTGATGACATAAAGACTGAGAGTGTAGGAGAAGATAGAGAGAGACACATTAGAATTATCCCTACCAGTGAGAAAGATATGGATATACTCCCCTCTTCAGAAGAGGAACAGGAAGAGAGTGAGGAATAGCTTCTACTCTGTTAGAATGTATTAATGAATACCTTCTTAGAAAAATATTCTCATATTTTCATATATATCTTCCTATTACTACTATCCATACCACTATGTTTTCAAAATCTCTCTAAAGGTATCTTCCTTTTATTAATTTTCACTATTTGGTTTCTAATACCTTTCTTTAAAAAAGGATATCTTTACACTCTCCTTTTCATCTTCTTCCTACTACCATTTAATATTACATTACAAATACCAGAGAGTATAACCTTACTAGGTAATACACTCTTACTCTCTCAGCCATACGTTGCAGGTCTTTGGGTTAACTATCTACTCCCTACTCTTTCCATTCTAGATATATTTGTTTTAATATTTCTTCTTCAGCTATTTATTTACAGAAAGAAGCTCTTTAAAAGGTATATTGGTAATAAATATATTCTACTTTTTCTCTTCTTACTACTACTCCAATCCTTAATTGTTCAAAATTTCCTCACCACCCTTCTCTCATTAAGAATGTTTGTATATCTATTTACTACAGTAGTAACAGTTGAGATTGTAAGAGAGAGATCTACTCTTAAAAAAATGTTACAGAAGGGATATATAAAAGTGCTCTTAATATCAACTGTACTCCTCCAAGCTACAGTAGGAATGTATCAATTCTTAAGAGGTAGTTCACTTGGTGTTTACTTCCTAGGAGAATCTAAAATTGCGAATGGAATGCTTGGTTCTAGCTTTATAGAGATAGGGGGAGAGAACTTTTTAAGAAGTTACGGTACATTCCCTCATCCAAATATCTTGGCAGGATGGTATATATTGATACTTACACTTTTAATATATATGTACTCTAAATCTAAGGAGAAGATATATCTATTTCTAATTCCTTTCTTGCCCTTTTTTACTCTCTTTACATTCTCAAGAGTAACAATCTTCTTAATGCTGTTAATATGTATTCTATATATATTTAAATATTTAAAAACTTCTAAAAAAATACTCTCTGTATCTACTCTCCTCTGGTTTAGATTTGCAGATATCTTTACAGCAGGTAATAGTAGCTTAGTAGATAGAGGTAAACTACTTAAGGTAAATATAGAGATATTAAAAGAGAACTTACTCATAGGCACAGGACTTGGCAATTCAATACGTCACTATTCAGAGAGTATTCCACTAACAGAGGGTGGTAAGTTACTGCTACAGCCTGTACATAACATATGGATATTAATGATTGTAGAGCTTGGTTTACTACTGGGAGTATACTACCTATTTCTACTGTACAAGTTCTTTATAAAAGGGATTAAGATAAATACTTTTACTTTTTCAATTCTACTTACAGTTATTACAATCGGAATGTTTGATCACTATCTTTTTACCCTACCTCAGGGTAATATTATTTTCTTCTCTTTTTTGATATTACTATCTGACTCGAGATAATAACAAAGAGTAGTGCAAGCCACATTAGATACTCAGGATATGCAATATACTTTAAGGATATATATGTAGAGATAAGGATAGACATACTCATTAGTAATAGGTAAAGGAGTAGTAACTTTTTAAATACCTTCTTGTTGTAATATCTCAATATTAATAACCTAGAGATAGGGTATACAGTTATAAAGATTAGAGTAAAAAACCAGTGTAACACTCTATTTATATCCAATACCTCTCCAGTAAGTGGATATACCCCTATCCCTACAAGAGCGAATGCACTTAGAGCATGTATATTGTAAAGAAATTTCTTTACTTTCTTGTACTTAAGATTTGTAATAGCGTCTAGACCACATAGCAAGCCTGTTACAATGGAAGAGATATTAAAGTAAAGTCCTGTATCAAAGAGTAAAGCATAGTCACTTACTGCATACCCTGTTCTTAAATCAAGAAATTCAAAAATATGCAAAGGAAAACTTCCTAGAAGGTAAATATTTGAAATTGTGTAATATACTAATCCAATTATATCTAACATTCTTTTACTATATCACTCAAAGATATTCTTTTACATATCTTTTACTACTTCAAGAATAACTACAGCTTCGTTATGTACTTCATCCTTGGCTCCGTAGAGTACTGTAACGACCTTATGCTCTTTATCAGCATTTTTAATTTCTTCTAAATACTCCTTTTTATCTTTTAACTCAGCCTTATATTTTTTCTTAAAGTCTGCCCACTTCTTAGGATCATGGTTAAACCATTTACGTAACTCTGTACTTGGAGCTATATCTTTAAGCCATATATCAAGTTTTGCCTTCTCTTTACTTATACCCCTTGGCCATAACCTATCAACTAGAATACGGTAACCATCACTCTTACTATACGGTTCATAGATTCTTTTTAAGTTAATCATACTCTTTATTTTATAATTTTAATGTTTATATTAAAACAGTTCTCTATATATTACCTATATTTATTAATTTCTTCTAACTCTTTTACTCTTACAGTAGCTTTCCCACGTAAAGGGGAATGCATAACGAATACTTTTGTATTTCCAATATCTTCTTGCCAACCAAAGCTACAATCTTTTAATCCTAAGTATTTTTTATAGGTAACTTTACCAATAAAACAAACTACCTTGGGAATTTCTGTCTTTATAACCTGTGTAAGTCTCTCTCTTCCAAGTAGCTCTTCATCTTTTAAAAGCTTTGTTATATTAGTTGTTGCTCTATCTATAATATTTACAAAACCTAATCTATACACTGTATTAAATTTCTCGTTGTACATTTTAGATAACATCTTATCATTCTTTAACTCTTCCCTACTCTCTGCGATAAGACCTGCATCAGAGAGTAAATACCAAAACATTTTATTATTTGAGAATGGTACTCTACGTCTTAATGATCCGGGATGTGGATTAATTCCAACAAAAAGTATATCGGGAATCTTATAATGGTAAGGAATCATATTTTAGATATGGTATAGATAATTTAGCCTTTTTAATTTTGGCAATTTATAGCGATATTTTCTAAGAGGGTAACTTTTAATTATAATGTATGAAAACTTGGCGGAGAGAATGGGATTCGAACCCATGGTACATTGCTGTACGCACGCTTTCCAAGCGTGTCCTTTCGGCCACTCAGGCATCTCTCCCAATTAGTAAACTGGCGTACCCGGCCGGAATCGAACCGACAACCTACTGCTTAGAAGGCAATTGCTCTATCCAATTGAGCTACGGGTACAAAGCATGCAATTTTATCAATAAATTGATTGAAATGAAAGGCTTTACTCTTCTGCCCTTATCTCTGCAATCTCAATTAATACTCCACCCCTCCTATTTGGGAATCTTTTAAGGAACTCTGGATACTTATTAGGTATAAATTGAACAACAGTTTTTTGATCTGAGTAATCCAAAGTCTCTATATATTTAAGACCATCTATAAAGGACATACCCTTTAGAGTATTCTCAATCATAGTTTTATCTATCTTAGGTTTTACACTAGACTTAGCATTGAGCTTTATCTCTACGGAATCTTTTACAGTATCATCTACTGTTAGCTCTGTATCTATTTCATCTCCAAGTACTAATTCTAGATCATCATCCGTTTCAAAGAGATTCTGCTCTATGGCTTCCTCTCTTAGTAGTGTAGTTAGACCTTCATTAAGATTCTTTGTGTAGTAGTAAGTAGCAGTCCCTTTAATTGTAACATCTAAATTAACAACAGAGGCCTCCTCTCCTACTTTTTTGTCTGTCTTAATACTGTCTTTATCTACCTCACTCTTAATACTGTTCTCTATAATATTCCACTTAGTTTCTTTATCTCTAAGATCTGATTTTACCTCTTCTATTGCTGTCTCACTTAATCTCTCCACTGCACTATCTAAATCTTGTTGAGAAAGGACTGTATATTCCTCTTTAGTTCCTCCTGTGAAAGCAGCGGAATTAAGACCGTACAGTTTATTTGTATCGTATCCCTGTATAGCGAATGATTTCCCTGAAGCAATATTATACTCTTCTCCTATATCAGCTGCTTCAATATTTACAGTCTTCATACTATTACAGGTAAGCTCAGCTGCTTCTGTTAGCTTGTATGAGTACTTTTCCATTGTGACTATATGTCCAACAGCAAGATTTATAACTGGATCGCTATCTGTACATGTTCCACTTGGAGCACGGTATGTGATTGTGATTGCACCCTTAGCCTTCTCCCCTTTAAATGCTTTTCCTGTTGGAGTTACTGTATCTGAAAGACTCTTAGTCTCCTCTCCTGTTTTAATAGGGATCTTAAGATTATCAAAATCTATTTCCTTAATATTAGGATCTCCAACAAAAGTTTTTTCAATCTCAACTGGTTTAGCCTCTACAAATATCTTTACTTTTACAATTGGAACCATCTGGTTATATATAGCGAATGTAATTCCAGGTATTACAAGTAGTGCTATTAATGCTATTACAACTATTCTAAGAAACTTCTTATTCTTGAAATCAAAAGATTTAAGAGCTAAGGAAAATTTCTTAAAAATAGATTCACCCCTTGGTTTATTAATAGGAGGGATATTTTCTTCTGGCATCGTAGCGAAGTCTTTACCAGCAAGAGACTCTTTCCTCTGAGAAGGAAGATCTTGGTCTATGGAAATAAATTCATTTCTATTTCTTTCTCCTCTTTTATCTACATATTCTTGATCTTTAGACTTACTTATTACACTATTAACCCTATCTTCAAAGGAAGAGGTTTTACTTAAAGCCTCCTCTTCTTTTGCTAACTCATCTACTTTCTTTTTAGATATTTTCTCTCTAGCTTTACTCTCTATCTCTTCTACAGCATCTTCCCAATCCTGTTGTGTAGGTGCTGATGGAGTCTCAATTACTTTCATTCCTGCTAACCTACTATTCCTTACCCCTGTTGGATTTTGAATAATTTGGGCTATTAAAATCTTCCCCTCTTTTTGAGCTATCTCTTGTAAAACTTTTAGATTGATAGGGCTTATTAAAAGATCTGTTTGATCTGTAAATGTAAGTACTATTCTCTCTGCCTTACTAGTGTGTATCTCTTTAACTACATCAGTAAGTTCATGAGAGGCATTTACTATTATTTTATGTACATTTATTTTCTCTTCCATTATTTATGCTTCCCAATTTATATCATATTTAGTTTTATCTATTTCCATATCATATACAAACTTTGCAAGTGAGGCAGGCGTAATATCGTAAACGTTTTGTAAATCTCCACTGTTATCTATTACTCCACCCAGTAAGTCTGGAGTAAACATATCTATTTTAGGCACAACAGTGAATGGTAGATATTTCTTCCATGGGAATTCAAGTAAAGCACCTTTTATATCAGGAAGTAGTGCACCTCCACCACATAGATATATTTGAGGAGGTAGTACATCTACATCTTCACAGCTCTCTAGTGCAATCTTTAATGTTCTCATCCAAAGATTGGCAGTAGAGTACATAATTTTTTGTACTTGCCTAGAGACTTCTTTAGGTAATTCCTTATTAGAATATTTAATCTTTCTCTGTTCTGCATGTCTAAAGTCTGTATCTGTTAATTTTGCTAACTCTTTGGTGAATGCTCTACCACCGAATGCAAACATCTGTGTCTCTGCAATATTCCCATTCTTTACTACTGCTATATCTGTAGTACCACCTCCAACATCTATAAATATTGAGGAGAAGTTTGAGTTCTCTCCACCAGAGTGTGCTCTTGCTACGGCGAATGGTTGAGATACTATCCCTAGTACTTCAAAATTTAATGTACTTGCTACTTTCCTCAAAGCCTCTATGTATGTTTTAGGAGCAAAAGAAGCATAGAAGTTTAATCTTACATCTTTACCAGTATATCCAACAAGAGTATTTACTGGCATACCTCCTATCTCTAAACCTGTAGGAGTTATATGTAAAATCTGTATATCATCACTTTTTAATCCAGTCCTTTGACTTAAATCTCCCTTACCATCTACTATGATTTGAGATTTAATCTGAGCTATTATCTTCTCCTGCTCTCTTTTAGTAACCTCTTTTTCAAAAGTTTCCTCTCTTTGGTAATTTACAACTATTGATACACCCTGTATATACTCTCCTGCAATACCCATTATTACCTTCTTAGGATACTCCTCTGGTTTAAGATTATTAAGTAGCTCCCCTATTGAAAGCTTACAGTTATCAAGTACAGTGTCTAAGTTCTTTATTATTCCACTTTGCATTGCATGCTGTTGTTGCTGTATTCTAGAGATTTTGTTAACAGAAACACCATCAGGTGAGAGTGTAAAAAGAAGACTCTTTACGGTCTCAGTTCCGATATCTAGTGCAACAAGAGAGTGTTTTCCTTCTAGGAGATTTTCTCTTTTAGATGTTTTGAATGGCAGTTTTATCATCTTAAGGCAATTATATCATTAAGAAACCATTAAGAGTAATAACTGGGGTTATATTATTACAACCTGTATTATTGGCTCTCTCTCAGTCTTTTTGTATATATACTTACTTAAAGATTTCTCTATATTAGCTTTAAATGTTTTTATTTCATATTTCTTTTTCCTCTGAGAGTCCTTTATCCAATCTCTGTGGATATCATAGATCATTGTTTGTATCTCTTTAAGTAGATCTTGAGAAGCCTTCATGTATATAAATCCTCGAGAGACATATTGAGGTCTTCCTATTAGCATTTTATTCTTAGTACTAAGATTTAGTACTACTGTAAACATTCCATACTCAGAGAGCTGTTTCCTATCTTTTAGCACAATCTCTCCTGTATCTCCTACCCCTAATCCATCTATTAAGATAGGTTTAGACTCTACGGGCTTACCCTTTCTCCAACTCCTTCCGTTGTATACCCAAACGACTCCATCATCTGTTAGTAAAACATCTTCATCTTTCATACCCCACTCTAAGAAATTCTTTTTATTAAAATATCTAAATGTTAATGGTCCATGTATTGGCATAACTGTTTTAGGCTTAATGAGGTCATACATAATTTTCATATCTTCCTGATTACCATGCCCTGTGGAGTGTATCTTTGTTTCTATACTATCCTTTATTAAATCAGCACCAAGAGCAATTAACCTATCAGTCATTCTCTCAATACTAGTAATGTTACCTGGAATTTCTGAAGAAGACATTATTACTAAGTCTCCTTTTCTTATTTTTATATACTTATGCTCATTAAGAGATATTCTATTTAAAGCTGCAAATCTCTCTCCTTGGCTACCTGTAGAGAGAATTAGTAATTGATTATCCTTATACTTAGGCATATCTCTTTCCTTAATTATCAATCCTTCAGGTATCTTTATATATTTCTGTTCATGAGCTATTGATATTGATTGCTCTAAACTTCTACCAGAGATAACGATCTTCCTGTTTGTTCTTTTTGCGATTTCAAATAGGGAGTGTAATCTTGTAAGAAGAGATGAGAATGCTGCAACTATTACTCTACCCTCTACCCCTGAGATAACTCTCTCTAGATTTTTAAAAACTTCTGTTTCAGAAGGAGCTTTACCTGGTGTACTTGCATTAGTACTCTCCATTAAAGCTAAATCTATTCTACCCCTTAACGATTTAAGCTTTTCATAATCTGCCTCTAATTCACTTGTAGGTTGTGTATCTATTTTATAATCTCCAGAGAAGAATACATTACCCTTTGGAGTATCAATAAAGATGGAGAATGCATCAGGGATACTGTGATTAATACCAATAAAGGTGGCCTTGAAATTCCTACCTATATTTACTGTAGTATGCCTTGTTACACCAAATATCTTTGTTTTCTCCTTTAGATTATGCTCATCTAACTTAGCCTCTATTAGTGCCTTTGCAAATGCACCTGCATATACTGGAGGGAAGTCTAACTCTGGTAGTAGCCATCTTAGTGCACCTGTATGATCTAAGTGTCCATGTGTTATTAGTATCGCCTTTACCTTATGCTTATTCTTTCTTAAATATTTAGAGTTTGGTATTAGGTAATCTATTCCAAACATCTCTTGGCCTGGGAATGAATACCCAGCATCAACTATTACAATTTCGTTTCCTATTTCTAAGAAATTACAGTTTCTACCGATTTCAGCAGTTCCTGAGAGTGTACATAGTTTAAGTTCTTCATTTCTGAAGTTATTGTTTTTTGTTTTATTCATGGCAAATATTATACCATACCCTTTAATTTCTCTTACATAGGCAAGTTTAATACCTACTTTTGTGTGGTATAATAAATCGTTTTAAAACAAAGAAAGTTGTACTAAAGATATGAAAAAAGAAATACCTAAAGCATTTGATTCTATTATTAAAGAAGCTGAAATCTCTAAGATATGGGATAAGTCAGGAGTAGCTAATCCAGAGAAGATGGAGGAGAGATTAGAAGAGCTTGGGGTAGATATTAAAGAGCCGTTTACCATTGCACTACCACCTCCTAATGCTAACGCTAATTTACATATTGGGCATATGTGTGGCTACTCTTTCCAAGATGCTATGGGTAGATTTAATAGAATGACAGGTCATCCTACACTACTTCTTCCTGGTAAAGACCATGCAGGGATACAAACAGAGACATCTTTTACAAAGGTTTTAAAAGAGAAAGGTATAGAGAAGTGGAGTATGACAAGAGAGCAGTTTTATAATCAGTGCTATGAATTCTCTATGGAGAATGCTCTGAGTGCTAGAGAGCAAGAGAAGAGAATTGGTCTCTCTGCAGATTACTCTAGAGAGCTATTTACCTTAGACCCTAAACTTACAAAGATTGTGTATGAGACATTCTATAAGATGTATGAAGATGGGCTTGTATATAGGGATAAGAGGATAATTAATCAGTGTCCTCATTGTAAAACAGCTTTAGCAGATGTTGATACAGAGCATGAACTTCAAAGAGGAATATTCGCATATATTGTATATCCATTTGTAGAGAAGGAGGATAGGCAGAGAGCTAAAGAGCTATTTGGTGTAGAGGGTTTAACTGTTGCAACTACACGTCCAGAAACTATGCTTGGGGATAGTGCAGTGGCTGTTAATCCAAAAGATGATAGATATAAAGAGTTTGTAGGTAAGAAAATACTCCTCCCTATTGCTAATAGAGAGATTTCAGTTATTGAAGACGAAAGTATAGAGATAGAGATTGGTACAGGTGCACTTAAAGTTACTCCAGCACACTCCCCTATAGATTTTGAAATTGGGAAGAAGCATAACCTTGAAGTCATTAACGTTATCAACGAAGAGGGTAAAATGACAGGAGATATTCCTGGTAGATTTATTGGTATGGATACTATTGATTGCTCTAAAGCTTTAGTAAAAGAGTTAGATGAATTAGGGCTATTGGTAAAGATAGAGAGCATTAAACATGAGGTCGCAGTATGTGAGAGATGTAAAACCCCTATACAACCAATTATATCCAATCAGTGGTATGTGGATGTTAAACCTTTAGCAAAGGAAGCACTTAAGGCTTTAGAGGATGGCTTAACAGTAGTCATTCCATCTGGACAGCAGAAGGCATTGGAGTATTTCTTTAAGAATATTCAACCTTGGTGTATTTCTAGACAGCTTTGGTGGGGTCAAAGAATACCTGTTTGGTACAGTGGTGGTAAAAAGCTTCATGATTGGTTAAGGGAGAACAAAGATAGGGATATTTCAGAGTATACAAAAGATACAGGGGAGGAGGTTAAAGGAACTGGTAAGATTACTTTAGGCGAGAAAGCACCTGATAATTCAGGAGTATGGGAAGCAGAAACAGATATGTTTGATACTTGGTTTAGCTCAGGTCAGTGGCCATTCTCTACATTGGGAGGTACTGAGGGGGAAGATTTTAAAAAATACTATCCTACTCAAGTAATGGAAACTGCAAGAGATATTCTTTTCTGGTGGGTAGCAAGAATGATGATGATGAGTATATATGTGACAGGTAAGACTCCCTTTAGTACGGTATTCTTACACGGTTTAATACTTGCTGCTGATGGTAGTAAGATGTCTAAGTCTAAGGGTAATGGGGTTGAACCAGCAGAGGTTATTGATAAATATGGTGCAGATTCATTAAGACTTTGGTACTTTAGTGATGCCCTTCCAGGATCAGATGCTCCCGTTAGAGAGGAGAAGATTAAAGGGAATAGAAACTTTGTTAACAAGATATGGAATGCAAGTAGATTTATCCTTATGAACATTGATAATACAGAGCTAGAAGCTATTGCTAAGTATGAGATAAATAATACTTTAGAAAGAGTTCTTAAAACAGAAGATCATATTAAAAGAGTAGAGAGATATTTAGAGAAGTTTCAATTTAACTTAGGAGCTGAAGCTATTAGAGAGTTCTTCTGGCATCAGCTATGTGATATTTGGATAGAGGAGATAAAGGTAGAGATAAGTGGTAAAGAGATTGGTTCTAAGGAAAGAGTAGAGAAATTAGGAGAGCTTCTTTGGATACTGAAAATGAATTTAAAAATTATGCATCCATTCATACCATTTATTACTGAATCTGTATGGCAAGAGTTAGTAGCACTAGGACTAGCACAGGGTATATTAATGGAGCAGCAGATATCTTAAAAGGGGGAGGATGGAGAAAGTTCGCGACATAAGTCGAATATATGAACCCTCTCCATCAGGCAATGTAAGTACTTAATGCCATTGCCTAGAGACGATCACCTCCTTCCTACTTCCGCTTTATTCTACTTTTATCGTATTTTTGTTTTTTCTTCTCTTCCTCCTTAGAGGTTAGAGACGTCAACTTAACACTTACGGAATAGGTCTTGTCCATGGTGACCTCCTTTATGTATTTTTATCAAAAAGAAGAGCTTTTGAAAACTGAATATTTGAGATATAGATATATAGCGGGGCTTATAGTTTGAGGTTATAAGTATATATACCCTTAGATATTACTCTGTAAGAATCTTTTCAAAGAGTATCTCTGGAGCATTTAATTTATGCCCAACATCTATAGTAGTAAAGTTCCATGTATTACTATACTCACTTACCACTCCATCTTGCTCAAGTTGAGCATTAGCATCATACTCATTCTCAATATTTAGTATCCTGTTTAACTTCTCTTTACTCAAAGGTGTGAATGGTGCTATTAAAACTCTAAGAGCATTCACTAACTGTATGGAGTTATATATTGTATTTTCGCATTCTGATAAATTCTCTTTATATGATATCCATGGAGCTTTATCATTAAAGTACTTATTTGCAAAACTACTAAAATGAAGAAGTGCTTCACTTGCTTTAACAAATTCACACTGCTCTATATGCTTACCAATATCTTTAAAAGCGTTATCTATACTCTCTTCAACCTCTTTCTCTAATTTACCATTAGGAACACTGTTATTAAACTTAGAGTTAGTGAATGTAAGAGTTCTGTTAATGAAGTTACCGATATTTGCAACTAACTCATTGTTATTACAATCTATTAAATCCTTCCATTCAAACTCTCTATCATGATTCTCTGGAGCATATCTTACAAAGAAGAATCTAATTAGATCACTACTGTATTTCTCTAGTAATTCATCTGCACTAAACCCTATGTTATCTCCCTTAGACATTTTTTTACCTTTAGAAAGTAACATCTTGTTTGAAGGTACATCGTATGGAAGATTTAATTTCTCTCTTTTGGTTTCCCCTGGTAATTTATACTTCTTCCAAAGAGTATCATCTTTATATTTCTCACTGTAAGCAAGAAGCTCTGCAGGCCATATTATGGTATGGAAGAGAGTATTACCACCAGCTATAAAGTAGTAATGTTTACACTCAGGATCTTTCCAAAACTCTTCCCACTCACTTGGCTTATCTATTTTCTTTGCCCATTCAATTGCTGCAGAAAGATATCCAACTACTGCCTCTATCCATACATATATCACTTTCTCTTCCCAACCCTTAATAGGGACAGGAATTCCAAATTTCATATCTCTAGTTACCTCTCTTGGTATTAATCCCTCCCTTATCCATCCTTTAGAGGATTCTCTTACCCATTTTCTCCAATGGGAGCTATTAGTATCTATCCATTTTGAGATTTTAGGCTCTAACTTTTTTAAATCTAGGTAGTAGTGTTCTGTTTCTTTAAGCACAGGGACTGTATCTGAAAGGGTGCTATATGGCTCTATTAAATCCTCTGGCTTAAGAAACTCCCCACACTCAGGGCATTCATCCCCTCTAGCATTTGAAGCGCTACAAACAGGGCATATGCCTCTTACATACCTGTCTGGCAAAAATTTCTTTACTTTCTCATCGTAGTACTGTTTAGATTTCTGAGGATATAGATAGCCGAGCTCTTTTAATACAAGAAATATATTCTGAACGACCTCTTTATGATTTGCAGTAGTGGTAGTAGTATAGTTTTCATATATGAGTGAGAGCTTTTTAAATGTTTCTAATATTCCTTCGTGAGATTCTTTTACTAACTGTTCAGGCTCAATACCAAGCTCTTCAGCCTTAAAGAGTATGGGAGTACCATGACTATCACTTCCAGAAACCATCAGTACCCTGTTTCCTTTTAATCTGTGATATCTAGCAAATACATCACATGCAATATTCTGCCCTGCTAAATGTCCAAGATGAATTTTACCACTTGCATATGGCCATGAGACTCCTATAAAGATTTTTTCTGATTGAGTGTTGTTCATAATCTAGCGCTATTATATCAAAAGTAGTACATCCCAGCTATCTTAACAAATATGGAAATATTTTAAAAACACTTGTATACTGTTAAACAGTAGATAAACAACTGCCCAATGTTTAAAAGAAACTCTGAACCAAAATCTATAAACTTCTTAGAACCGATTAATAAAGAATCGGATATGTTAGCAGGAGCATTCTCTTGGATTTCTACAGTAGGAAAGAATCTTTTAATTGTAGTTGAAATAGTTGTATTAATAGCATTCTTTGCTCGCTTCTTTATGGATGAGAGAAGTAATAACCTTACAGATAAGATTAATGCTCAGATATCTGTATTAGAGAATGATACATGGAAACAGAGCTCTGTTAAGTATGATAATTTACAGAATTTACTCTTCGATATTAAGAATATTGAAACAGGTCAAACTCTTAATTCAAGTCTTGTTTCTGAAATACTTAGTAATATCCCTATGACTCTTAATGTTCAAAGTTTTTCATTTAATGGTACAAGGGTAAGTATTGCTCTTACTACACCAAACTTTAAAGCATTAAAGGACTACGAGGACTCCCTTAAGAATAACTCATACTACTCTGATGTTAGATTTAATATAAATAAAGCGGGTGATGAGTTAGAAGTAAATGTTTCCTTTTTAATTAACCAAGAGAGTGTTTAAAATGGCAAAGCCGGGTAGTAGTAAAAAATTAGAGTTAGCAAATTTAATAAAGAAGATGCCCTCTAAGCAGATAGATTCTGTATTTATAGGATTAACATATCTCTTTGCTGTCTTACTTCTAATCTTTGCAGTAGTACCTACTGTTAATACAATTATTAATATAAATAAAGAGATAAAGGATAAAGATAGAATAAATGAATCCCTTGAGAACAAGATATCTGCTTTAGCAACATTAGATGAGCAGTATATTGAGAATGCAGATGCATTTAAAGATCTTACATTACTATTCCCTGCATCTGGTAACTTTAGTCTCTTTCTATCTAATATAGATGCAGTAGTTACAAGGAATAACTTTACATTGGAATCTATTAGTTTTTCTAAGTATGAGAGAGATACATTTAAAACAAAAACTACAGTATTAAAACCGTGGAGTGTAAGAATGTCTGTTAGTGGTAAGAAGGTCTATCTTGTTACTTTACTTAGAGATCTAGAAGCTATGCCTATGTTTCCTGTTTTAGAGTCAGTATCATACGGTTCTGAGCTAGATGATGATGGTAATACAAGATACTCTCTTTCATTGAGAATATATCATGTAGAGAATGCTAAGTTTTATGAATAGTAAGTAATGGAAATAGTAAAGAAATATATAGTAGGGTTAGTACTTTTAGGCATAGTAGCTATTATTTGGGTTGGAATGCTCTTTATTTCTGATAAGATATTTTCAGAAGTGAATCCTAATGCTACAACATATACTAAACCTCTACAGCAAAATTTTGATCTAACAACATTAGAAAAGATTACTGAGAGAACAGAGAGCAGTTTCCCTGTACTACCTTCGGAGTTTTTTAGTTTAGATACAAACTAAACATCAATATAGTCATCTAATTTCTTTTCAGAGGACTTATCCTTTAATTTCTTCAGTGCCTTTGCTTCAATCTGCCTAATTCTCTCTCTTGTAACCCCAAACTCTCTTCCTACCTCTTCAAGTGTTCTTGTAACACCATCATCTAGACCAAATCTAAGAGAAAGAACTCTTCTTTCTCTATCCTGTAAAGAGTTTAAGATATCTTTCAATTGACTCTTTAGGTACTCTGAGGTAGCAAAATCTTCAGGACTTTGAGACCATTCATCAGGTAGTATATCTTGTAGTTTACTATCTTTCTCATCTCCAATTGGTGTCGCAAGAGATGATGGATTCTGTTTTATCTTCCTTATCTCAGAGACTTTCTCTAAATCAATATCCATTTCTTTAGCTATTTCCTCATCTGTAGGCTGTCTTCCCAATTTTGTTGTTAATATGCTACTTACTTTGTTGAATTTGTTAATAGTTTCAATCATATGTACAGGTACACGTATTGTTCTTGCTTGATCTGCAATAGCTCTTGTAATTGCCTGTCTAATCCACCATGTAGCGTAGGTAGAGAATTTAAAACCTTTATGATAGTCAAACTTCTCAACAGCTCTCATTAATCCTACATTTCCCTCCTGTATTAAATCTAATAGCTCTAAACCACTCTTGCTATATTTCTTTGCAATACTAACAACCAATCTTAAGTTAGCTGTAATTAGTAACTGCTCAGCCTCTTTATCTCCCTTTTCAATCCTCTTTGCTAGAATGACTTCCTCTTCACCTGTAAGTAAAGGTATTTTACCTATCTCATATAGGTATGATCTAATAGCATCTGTTGAGATAGTAGTTTGAATAGTTTTAAGAATTCTAATCTTCTTTTCAAGTGTTAACTCTTCATCACTTTTTACTTGATCTTCCTCAGGTTCAAGTACCTCTACATCATTCTCTTGTAACTTTTTAAATATCTCATCTAGCAGTATAACATCGTCCTCTATTGTAGGAAAAACCTCTAATATATCCTCTTGACTAAGAAACCCTTGCTCTTTGCCCTTTAGAATTAACTCTTTTATATTTAGAACTTTTTGAGAAACCTTTGCCATGTATTTATTATGGTATAATTTAATATATGAAGAAGTCTACTGATAAAGACAATTTAAATAATAGAAAGCAATTTTTTATAGATGTTATTGCTAAATTTTGTGATAAGTGCGGAACACCTTACTCTGTAAGTGATCTAGAAATAATTCAAGATAGCAATATATCGAGTATTATACACTTCTCTTGCACTAATTGTAAATCTAATCATATTGCTACATTTATTAAACCTATGGGTGTAAGTAATAGGATGCCTATTAATACTGATTTAGATATAGATGAGATAGGGAAGTTTGCCTCTAAGGGAGAGACTTCTCTAGAGGAGATTCTTGATATATACATATATCTTAAGGATAAAACAAAGATCGTTATCTAACTATTTTTGCCATGATAGCTTAAAGCTTTCATCTGTAGCAAGTTCAAATCTTTGATTAAGTTGGTTCTCAATACTACTTAATGTGTCATTGTTTTCTATAACCCAACCTTGTGGATACAGTACTGTTAGATTATAAGCATCTTTTCTACTACCTGGCTGTTTAAAGATATTAATATCCATGTAGTAATGGGTATCATCTTTAACAAGAGGGAACCCTATATTACCACTCTCATGACTTAATCTATATGATACTTCCATTATTCTATTTTCTTTAATAGGAACATTAAACCATCCTCCTACAATCTTGTATCCTCCTTCGTTGTATACATCATATTTATTATCCTTTATTCCGGTTATTCCCATCAGTGTTGCGTCTGCAGGTAAGAATATTCTTACATAGTTAATATATTCTCCCTCAGGATATGTATTACTGTTAGAATCATTCTGAATAGCTATTTGATATTTATAATCTACGGTATTTTCATCCTTTATATCAATATCAAGTGTATGGTTTTTCTTTATATATAGGTTAGCCTTATTCCCTCCCCAATTCCAATCAATATCTATGGGAGCAGATTGATATTTAGAATCTAAGTTACCATCCCAATTACTATCATTAAAGTATCCTTTTGCTAAGGTATTCTTAAAGGTTGCTTGCATATGTTTCTCATTAAGAGATTGAACTATTACATCTCCAATATCTTTGTAACCATTAAAATCAGAAGAGAGTAATTTCCTTACAGACTCATTTGCTAAATTCGCTAAGAATGTAGATTTTCTTGTAGAGCCTGGAGTAAACTCTGTATGCATTTCAAATATCTTAGAGTAAAGATTTGAGGAGGTAATAATTTCGGATTCACCCGGTACCTCTATTCCTCCCCATTTATCTATTAATTTTTGAAGAAATACAGTGTCTATGGTAATTAATCCATCTATATCATTACCTTTACCTAAGTCATATATAAATTGCTCTGAGTTAGTCATTACAGAGTCTAAATTAGGGTCCCAGTTTACAAGAGAGAAGGTGTATGGAGTATCTCCTAGAGCCCTTATCATTGAAAGAGGTGCTTTATAGTTATAACCTTTTACTTTTAATGTTCCCTCCGCGTTATATATATCATCAACAAATAGCTCCCTTATCTGTCCCCCCTCTATTGCTACAATTGCATAGCTTGATATCCATCCTCCTGTACTTCTAATCTCTCCATCATTTTGTAATAGTATTAAATATCTCTTTCTTTCTTCTACACCTAAAAGATCTGGTAAGAACTGAGATACCTTCTCAAGAGGACGTACTACTCCATCTATATCTGTTATTAATTCTTTATACTGTAAGACAAAATCTTGTAAGTATTTAGGTAAAGATCTTGTATTAACACTGTCAATTAAACTCTTAGCAAGTGACATCTTATACAAACCCTCCTTAATACTGTACTGATTATCATCAACTGCAACTAAATACTCTCTGTATTCTCTTGTAGTAGTTGGTTGTGTATTATCAAAGCTTACTGCAGGTTCAAAGTCTTTAAGATACTCTCCAAGAGGTTGTAATCCTACAATTAAACTCTCTGTACTCTCAAGTGCATACTTACTCCCCTGTATTATCTGATTTGTATTGTTGTAAAATTCCTTGTTATTAGTTACTTTAAATAACCAATACACCCTTGAGAAATTACTCTCAACCCTATTTAAATTAATTGAAATATCTCTAGTTTCTTTACTAATTGATTCAAAATCCAAAGCTGCGAATGAGCCTTTAAGATCTTTAGTTTGAGAATATATTAAGTATGAACCTAAAGAGATTCCAATGAGAGGAGATATTAAGTAGTAGATAGCGAGGAAGGAGATCGCGATGGTAGCAATGAGTTTAAATATAGTAGAGTATTTTATCTCTTTAAAGAACTCTTGAGGTCTAAGAATTTTCTGAAAAGGTTTAAGTATATTTTGTACAAAGAGACCAAACTTTGTTTTAGTAACAGAGGATATATTTGCATCTTTACGTTTCTTTAAATCTTCAGACTTACTTAAATCCCATCTTTTATCAGATCTCTCATAGTAGGCTTTTGTTTGTTCCACAATACTTTCTTCTAATGTAACTCTCTGTTGCCAAGAGAATTGGGTAGCATTAGGAGCTGGTACATATAGATCTTGTAAGATGTCTTCTGTACTGTCTTTTTCAACAAAACGTATAGCTTTAGATTCAACATCTAATTCAAGTAGTTTGTATGAAAGAGAAAGTGTAGTGTAATCATTTACATTACTTAAGGTAATTACTTCACCTTTGGTATTTTCTGCAAAAGTAAGTTTCAAAATACCATATATTGCATCACTCTCATGAATAATGTTGTGTATTTCTAAACCCTCTCCCCATATCTCTATTTGAGGCTTCTGTGTAGCATCAGTAAAGAGCCTATCTAATGTCTTATCTGTAAGTGTATGTATACCTTTTCCTACTAATGTACCAAGTCTTAGAATTCTTAAATTCGCTTTTGTTTTATCTACAAACTCAGCAACATAGTTTTCTGCATATCTTTGTAGTTCTAATGGTGAGTAAGGTGTAGTTTTACCTGTCCTTTCATTATTCAATCTATTTGAAAGCTCTCTATTTAATCTCAAAGAGGTTACTAAAGAGATCTTCGCTTTATACTTTTGTGCAGCCGTTAAGCTACTACTAAGGTAATCTGATTCAGAGAGGAAATCTTTACTATCTATACTTTTTTTACTCTCTAAATTCTCTCCTAGAAGGTAAAAGAGATAATCTATTCGAGCGATTTTTTCATAGAAGTTTTTAAAACCCTTGAAATCTATAAAGCTGACCTTACCCGCTTTCTTTAATTCAGAGAAATATGTTTTAGATTGTGCAGTATATCTATCTATTATTACTACCTGACTACCTTGCTCTAGTAAGGTTTTTGAGAGTAAGAAACCAAGATAGTTTCCACCATGGACTATTATTGATACTGGTGTTTGTCCTTTTATTTTTGTTAAATCTGTATTACTCATCTGTTTGTACACTTTCAAAAATTACAGGTATTGGAAGTAAGTATCCCTTTATATGTAATGTATATCCCTCTCTTACAACTATTGGAAGTTTAAGTCCCTCATAGTTAGGTGCTTCTAGAGAGATATCATACTCTCCACCATTTACCTCTAAATTGGTAATAGGGGTTGATTTAAGAAACTCCTGATTCATGTATACCTTTGTATTAGGAGCATTACTAGTTATAGTTAACTTTCCTTTATTAGAGTCAAAAGATCTCTGCTCTTCATAGTACAGAACAGTCCCGTATATATTACTATCTGGTCCAATCTCTATATTAATTCTAGAGGTACTGTTCTTTGTAAGCAATACTTTAAAAGTTTGAGGTTTGTAATAGCTACTATCCTCTGAGATTCTGTCTAGCTCTACACTGTACTCTCCTGCTACTAAGTTTTGTATATTTAAAGGTGTCTCTCCATACTCCTTCCCATCTATTTTCACAGATGCTTTACCGTACGATACAGAAATCTCTAATGTAGTGTTTTGATAGAAGCTTTTTAATATTGGAATATGCTTAAAAAGATTCTCTGGTGGGAGAAAGAAAAGAAGGAGAGATATTGAAACAACAACTGATGTTATTATTAGGGCAATTTTCCACTTTTTCATATGGTTTTATTATATGCAAGCCCTTAACATTTGTACAGCTGTTAGTAAGAGTATTTTGATTCAGGTGATGATTTTTTTGAGTCTTCCTTCTTACTTGCTTTGTAATTAATTATAAAGATAAAGGCTATTACAAAGGCTAATCCAAATATTAAAGCAAAGTATCTTAATGCACCTGTTGTTAGTATTGCAAAAGAACCAATTGCTAAGGATGCTGCAGTTTCTATTAGCAGTATCTGTTTTGTAGATAGATCTAACTTAAGTAGCTTATGATGCAAATGAGAGGTGTCATTAATTTTCATAAGTTCGATAAAGTTCTTAGGCTTATATTTAATAGCTCTATATACGATTACATAGAGGGCATCAATTATAGGGACTGCAAGTAACATTAATGTAGTTGAGAACTTTAGGCCACCGATAATTGCAAGAATACTAATTAAGAATCCATATATACTTTTACCACTAGAGCCAGACATGATTTTCTGAGAGGGATATGCAAAGTATAGAAGTGATATTAAAGATCCAGCTATTAATATACTTATACTAGAAGAGAAAAGAGAGAAATCTCTAACTCCGATGACAAAGAGTAGAAGGAATATTATTAATGAGTAAGATTCTACTAAACCGGGTGAACCTCCTACCCATTTTACAGAGTTTGTACAGAGTAATATCCAAAAGATTAGAATTAAATCTCCTGGGAATACAAAAGAGAGAGGTAAGGAGAAAATATGAGAGCTCCATGTGAACATAGAGAGATTAAGGAAATCATCTGTAAAGAAGCTTACAAAGGAAAGGTCTAAAATAGAGAATGCTATTACACTGGCAGCAAGTAACTGGTATCCAAGCTGTATTTTAGATGAAAGATTGAATATATCATCTAGTACAGAACCAACTATTAATATCCCAAGAGCTATTAATATGGGGATGGTAGTTGCATCTAATCTAAAAAGTAGTGGAATAGCTAGAAGTATTGGTATTGTTACTGCTAATCCTCCTAATGCAGGTGTTTCTGTATCGTGTATTGCTTTCTCTGGATTATCAAAATCTCTTCCCTTTCTTCCTATTCCAGGTATATATGTAATATTAAACCTCTTTGCAATATTTCCAATTATTGGAATAGTGAGAAAAGAGAAAAGTAAACCTATTACAAAGATAGGCCAGTAGTTAAGATACTTATCATATGTAGATGATACTGTTATATCAGCTATCTGTAATATCTTTTCTAGTAGATTTGATGGTATTGATATGTCCATTTTTAAAAAGTATAAAGTAATTTCATAAAGATAACTGAGAGAGATATATTAGCCAGTAGTACAGCTATTAATAGTACTTTAGAGAGCTCTTTCTCCCTATGATAATATTTATTTGCATAGTATGTACCTACAACAAGTAAGAGTACACCTATTACAGTATGTGTATATATCCAATTAGAGCTTACTAATCTCATTGAAAGTGTAAAGAAGTAGTTAAATACAGGTATCTTAGAAGGGATATTTTCCAAAGTTTGAATTGAATATATCTGTGTAAATATCAAAGAGGAGCTAATTATTAATACAAACCAAGTAAGAATATCTTGTGTAAATTTACGAGTTTCTAATTTAGAAAGCCATAGCTCGTACTGATCTTTATATTTATAATATATATTTTGAGGAGGGTTCTTTAGGCCGAAATCTAGCTGCTTTTCCTTTTTCTCCTTCTTGTTCTTTTCCATCTAACTGATTATATCACCTAAGGAAAGAAAAGGGAGAGTAGTAATTACCTCTACTTACTTCTTAATATCTCTTTGTAATCATCTAAGCTTAGATCTGCCGGTCGCATTACTTGATACTTTGAATCTATGTTCTCATACTTACTTCCCTTTAGGTTGTTTTTAAGATTCTTTCTGGGCTGTTTAAAGGAGATCTGTATTAATGTCTCTAACTCTTTCATATTACTAACTATCTCTCTATTAGGAGTAATAGAGATAAAGGAGCTATTTACATTAGGTTTAGGTCTAAATGAATCAGGGGATATATCAAAGAGTTTTTCTACTTTTGCATATATATTGGTAGTAAGAGAGAGTATATTGTAAGGTTTCTGATATATATATTTCTGCGCTACCTCTTTTTGAATTATAAAGTAGGCAGGTTGTAAGAAGTTCTTACTTTCAACAATCTTTCTAATTATTGGTTTAGAGACATTGTAAGGAAGAGAACCAAAGCATATAAAGCTGCCCGTATATATATCTTCAAGCTCAAGATCTAAGAAATCCGTATTAATTACCTCTATCTCTGGAAATCTTAACTTAAGATTTTCTGCTAAGATACTATCCTTTTCAACAACGATTACCTTCTCAAAGAGAGGAATTAATTTCTCTGTAAAGAAGCCAAGTCCAGGCCCTATCTCTACTACACACTTACTATTACCTTCAGATACTTTCTTTACAATATGTTCACCTAAGTTTTTGTTAATAAAGAAATTCTGTCCTAAAGATCTTTTTGCTTTCATCTATATTCTAAAATCCCAAATATTTTTCTCTTTACTGTATATATTTTTACATTTAGTACACACAGCCTTCACACCATCTATCTTTAAGGAAGCCTTACACTTAGGACATACAAGTATACTTTGTAAAGTAGTACTACTCTGTACATCATCATCTTTTTTAATTGTACTTTTTAAGAATATACTTGGAGAGATATTACTCCATGAGAAAGTGATCTGAAGTATATTTTCAAAAAAAAGTAATATCTTTGTATTAAATATTCTTTTAAGAGTATTTACCCTTAAGAAAGAGCATCCATACTTTTTCTCTATTTTAAAGCCTTCACGCTCAAGAGAATCCTTTATCCATGCCGTATGGTAGTTAAAGAATGGTACATTAGAACCCTTTCTCGCTCCTTCATAGTTCTTTTTAGTAGGTTGTTGATACGGTTCTCTGTTAAAAACGGAGAAGTCTAATGTAAGTACAGCTCTTATCAAGGCCTTCAGATGCGCTTTATTAGCAAATTCCTGTATATATATAGCATTGCTACTTAATACTCTCTTTAGCTCTTTAAAGTACTCCACAGGTCTGTCTATGTGGTGAAGAACTCTTACCATCACACCACCATCAAAGATATTATTCCTAAAAGGTAGGTTATATGCATTTGCAGCTATTAATTCAATATTAGGATATCTATCTTTTAGATATTTATAGTTTTTCTGTAATGTTTTGAGAGAGTAATCAACAATGACAGGATTTGTATATCTATTATAGTAGCTATCTGCTAATCTACCGTATGATCCTCCTATATCAATAAACCATTTACCCTTGCTATCCTTCAGTACTCTTTCTAGTACTAATCTTTCTGATAGGTTTTCATACTCTCTGTTTTTCCAGTATGTACTGTAATCGTAATCTAGAGTGTCATAGTCTGCTATTTTGTTCATGTTTAGTTTTCTCTTTAGATAATTTTTGGTACTCTTTAAAAAGTCTCTCACTTTCTTTTAGATCACCCTTTGCTTCTGCAATTGATATCTTAACATTAAAGTCTATCTCTTTTCTTGTGAAGTAGTCTTTAACTAAGTTTCTATATACATCTTCTAATTCTTTAGCAGTACTCTCATTCTCTGCAAAAGAGAATATACTGTTTTCAATTAGTTTTTTTACAGTACTATCTTCAAAGTGTTTAATAAGGGTATCCCTAGTTACACTCTTCTTCTTTTTTATATACTCCAAAGCCTTTACAATATCAGGATTTTCAAAATACTTTATATCATGATTTTTAGGCACTTGAATATCGCTTAGGTAAAGCAAATATTGAAGGTATACTAACTCCCTAGAAGGAGATGGCTTTGTAACGCGATTTTTGGAAATTTGAGCAAAATTCTTGGTCGATGTTCCTTTCTGTATATCTAGCTTTATTTTAGATATCTTGTAGACGCTTTCCACGTAGAAGTTGAGTATTGTAGGGCTTTTTTCATTCTTAATCATTTTTTGTATCCATATGACAGTCTTTTTATAGTCATCTAGCTTACTTAGATCTTTATTTTTAACAAACTCTGTAAGTAGGTATGTGAATGTATCTAGACGCTTACGTATGAGAGTTTTAAATTTCTTAGGCTCTTTCGCTATTAAGTCATCTATATCTTTATATGGAGCTGTAGTAGCAGCAAATGTGCTTAAGCCTAACTCTTGAGCAATTAGAAAACCTCTCTCAAGTGCTTGCTGTCCTGCACTATCGCTATCAAAGAGAAAGAGTATATCTTTTGTTAATTTAGATATCTTCTCTATCTGCTCTTTAGTTATAGCGGTACCAAGTGGGGCTACAATATTTTTAACTCCTATTTGATGAGCAGAGATTACATCTGTTGTTCCTTCACACAGTATTACTAAGTTATTCTTCCTAATCTCTTGTCTTGATTCATACTGTCCATACAGATTCTCCTTTTTATGATATATGGGTGTTTCAGGAGAGTTTAAGTATTTAGGGCCAAAATCATTCTCTGGTAGAGCTCTTGCTGTAAATGCAATTACTTTCCCTGAGCTAGATCTAATTGGAAACATTATACGCATGAAGAACTTCCCCCTTATCTTTCCTTCCTTTTCTACAAATATACCAGAGTTAATAAGCTCCTCTTTTGAGTATTTACGATCGCTCTGTATATAGTTGAGTAGCTCTGTGCCTCTTGGTGCAAAACCTATACCGAATGCTTTTATACTTTCCTCTGTGATTCCACGTTCCTTTACATACTTTAATGCAGAGCTATTAGTAGGACTCTTTAGAGCTTTGTAGAAGAATATAGCGGCTTTTTTATTTATCTCTTCAAGTCTTGTATATCTACTATTCTCACTTCTTTTCTTAAGTTGAACTCCTGCCTCTTTAGCAAGTTTTTCTAATGTTTCTGGAAAATCAATATTCTCTATATTTTGAACAAAATTAAAGATATCTCCAGAAGCTCCACATCCAAAACATTTATATCTTTGTAATTCAGGACTAACGATAAAGGAGGGGGTTTTTTCAGAATGAAATGGGCAGAGACCTGAAAAGTTCTTACCAGCCTGCTTTAGTTGAACATATCTTCCAACAACATCTACAACATCTAACCTTGATTTTATCTCTTCAATTTGATCCCTATTTGAATCCATATGCAAATTATACCAGTTTTGTGCTATTTATTCGCACTTTAACTCTTCAGAGGTAATTTTGCATGTAATTTGTCCTACACCGCTGTTTTGAGAAGATTTAATATCAATCTTCTTACCATCTATTTCTAGCTGAGTACTTTGAACTCTACCTGTTACTAAGGTAAGAGTATCTTTAAATGTAAATTCTTTCTGAGTATTAGGCTCTAATATTTGAGCTATTTTATTCTCTCCATCTATATCTAGTTTAATCCAAGATGAGGATTGTAATATCTTAAGTACGATCTTATTTTCGCGAACAGCTTCTTCCTCTGGTATCTCTTCTTTTGGTGTGAAGAATACCTTTAATGTTCTATTTGTTTCTAACTTATTATTAGAATCCTTTTTAGATGTAATACTTATTGTATTTAAACCTTCGTTTAAAGAGATCTCTTTCTCAAAATATCCTAAAGAATCTGTTTCTACTGGTAAACCATTAATACTGATAGTGGCACTACTTTCTGTATTTCCTTTTACAAGCACTGTATCACTATCACTTTGATACTCATCTGTTGGTTGTACAACTGTTAGTTGTGGAGGTGTTTGAAATTTATATATCTGATATCCAATATATCCTACTATACTAAGAAGGAAGATGGAGAGTGTAACTATTGCAAATATTTGAGGTGTAACTTTCGGTTTAAAAGATGAAAAACTTTTACCCTTTTTCTCTTTACTAGGTTTGTTCTGAAGATTACCTCTTCTGTATATTGCAAGAATCTTCTCTACATCTAATCCTAGATATTTGGAGTATATTTTAATAAAGCCGGAGGCAAAAACATCCGAATCAAATTTTTCATATTGATCTTTCTCTATATACTCTAGGAATCTTTTCTGTATTTTAGTATCACTAGATATTGTATCTAAGCTCTTTCCTAGAGATTCTCTTTTGTTTTTTAATACTTCTCCTGCTGTTATCATAGCTAAAAGAGTATATCAAACTCTAGTACTCTTGTGTTGAATTACTATCCCCTAGAATCTCTGAAGTAGAGCTAACAAGTACCTCTCTTGGTTTAGCACCATCTTGTGCAGCTACGGCTCCAGATTCTTCGAGCTGTTCTATTAATCTAGCAGCCTTGTTATATCCAACCTTAAGTCTTCTTTGTAGTAAAGAAGCAGATGCTTTACCCTCAGCTATTACAATCTTAAGTGCTAATGGGAACTCAGGCTCTCTTTCACCAGAGGGCGCACCAGGAGCAGGAGTCTCTTTCTCTATTGCACTCTTTAAATCTTGAGAGTATCCTTCGCTTTCATCGGTGATTTGTGCCTTTACCTGCGTAATTATATCCTCTGTATCCTCTGTAGAGATAAAGGTACCCTGTATTCTAATAGATTTAGGCATTGTTTGATCTTTAAAGAGCATATCACCTCTTCCTAGAAGATTCTCTGCACCTGTTTGATCAAGTATTACTCTAGAGTCCATTGATGAGGTAACTGCAAATGCTATTCTTCCTGGGATATTCGATTTAATCAACCCTGTTATTACCTCTACTATTGGTTTCTGAGTTGCGAGTATTAGATGAATACCTACTGCTCTACCCATCTGTGCAAGTCTTTGAACCTTTGGCTCTACCTCTTTACCAGCAACTAACATTAAATCAGCCATTTCATCGACTACAATTACTAAGTACGGCATAGCTACAAAGCCCATCTTCTGATTATACTCAGTAATCTTTCTTACTCTTAACTGTTCTAACAATCTATATCTCTTTTGCATTTCCTCTATTGACCAATTAAGAGCATTAACTACTAACTCCATATCTGTAATTATTGGTGTAAGAAGGTGTGGTATACCATTGTATGGAGTCATTTCTACTCTCTTTGGATCTACCATTATTAATTTTAATTCATCAGGTGTTTTTGTAAGAAGTAATCCTGCAAGGATTGCATTAATACCTACAGACTTACCTGTGTTTGTTGCACCAGCTACAAGTAAGTGAGGAATATTTACTAAATCTTTTATTACATGTAAACCAGCAATATCTTTTCCTAAAATCATTGGTAATTCATATTTATCAGCCTCTGCAAGCAACTTCTTAGCCATCTCTTTCGCATATACGAAGTTTGGTGTCTTATTGGGTATCTCTATTCCTACATATGAAGTACCAGGAATTGGAGTCTCTATTCTTACCAATTCTTTATTAATCATCAATGATACTGCTAGATTATCTACCAAGCTTTTTATTTTGTTTACTCTAATATCTGCTGCTAGTGCTAATGCATATCTTACTACCGTTGGTCCTACTGCAATCTCTATTGCTTTTGCAGGAATATCAAAATTCTTTAATACTCTTTCTATTACCCTTGCATCCTTTTTGTAACTCTCTTGGTCTTGAACAGCCTTCTGTGGCTCTTGAAGATTATCTATCTTTGGGTATATCCAATTAGGGTATGAAGGTTCAGTGTTCTCTTGCGAAGTACTACTTTGTACAACAGGAGAATCTTTTTGTAACTGCCCAGTTTCTGCTCTTACAAATGATTGATTAAACTCCTCTTCAGAGTCTGTAAGTGTAGGCTCTTTATTACTATCATCTATTCTCAACTGGTTCTCATCCTCTATTCCACTAATTATTAGTTTTTCATCACTGCCTTCATCATTAAATTTCTCTTTTAGATCTCCAAGTTTAATATTACTAAACATCTTGTGTAAAAAGGATGTTATCTCTTCTAGTTTAACGCTAGTGATAAAGGAGAAGGCAACTATTAAAAATATTAATATGATTATTAACTCTATTATATCTCCAAAGGTATTGTTAATTGCTAAATGTAATACCTTGCCCAATGTACCTCCAGCTCTTTGTAAACCATCTATACTCTCTAAAGATTCTTGAGGAAGCCAGAAGGTAAAAAGAGTATTTAAGGATATTGCTAAGGTTAAAAGACCACCTAGACGTGAGAAATTTTTACAACTCTTGCCCTGTGTTAGAAGATTAATGGAAAGGTATACTGTAGCAGCTCCCCATACTAATGATGGCCATCCTAAAAATTTAGATATATGTACAAAGATTACAGCCTGTTCTCCTACAAATGGAGCTATTAGTAAAGCAATACCTAATACAAAGAGTATTAAACCAAAGAATATCTTTGTTTCAGAACTTTTAATATCTATCTTCTTCTTTTTCTTTTTACGGGACATTTTTAGTACGTTTTAAATATATATATAATAATAGAGGAATATACAGCTTTTGACAAAGATTTTATAATAATATAATATCTCTTAACATATATACAATGCAAAGTGCTAAGAAACCTTTGACTATATGATATAAATATGATAAACTCCCCAGAGTTACCTAATTTTGCTTTTATTAAAGGGGTTAATACCGTTTATATAAACCATTTTAAGAGTGGTTTGCGCCTCCCCTTTCTATTTATGCATGTAATTTATAACCTATAAATAATTGTCCTATGGTAGAACCTAAGCGTAACAGTGCTTCAAGAATTAACCTAGGAAAAGGATACTCCTCATCATTTGATATCCCTAGCCTTATAGAAGCACAGAAGATTTCTTTCAAAGATTTCTATGAGAGTGGGTTCCAAAGACTATTCGAAGAAATAAATCCTGTAAAGGACAGTATGGAACGAATGTGGACTTTGGAATTTAAATCTTTTAGATATGGAGAGCCTTACAGAGGTATAGAAGAGTCCATTGCAAAAGGACTCTCTTATGAACTTCCAGTATATGCAACAGTACAGCTTCTTAATAACAAGACAGGTGAGATAAAAGAGCAAGAGATATTCGTTGCAGATTTACCAATGATGACAGATGATGGTGCTTTTGTTGTTAATGGTGTTAGAAGAGTTGTTACCCATCAGGTAGTAAGAGCAGAGGGAGTACTTTTTGAAGAGGCAGATGTCCTTCCATACAGAACTCTTTACAAAGCTCGTTTAATGCCTGGTAGAGGTCCATGGTATGAGATTGAAGTTAACAAATACAATGTCATCTCTATGAGAATTCTTCCTAAGAGACCAAGAGTCCTTATTACTGAATTCTTAAGAATACTTGGATATGAAACAGATCAAGAGATATTAAAACTCTTTAAAGATGTTGATACTAATGAAGAGTACAAATATATAGAGGCAACATTGGCAAGAGATTTTACTAAGAGTAAAGAGGATGCCATTATTAGTATATATAACAAACTTAGACCAGATGAATCTGTTACTTTAGAGAGTGCAGAGAAATATATAAAGGGTAATTTCTTTAGTAAGAGAAAATTTGATTTAGGAAAGATTGGTAGATATCAATTAAATAGAAAGTTAGGAACATCATATGATGTAAATAATCCTAATGAAGCAGTTCTGTATCCTGATGATGTTATTAGAATTGTAAGAAGACTGATTAATATTAACAACGGTACAGAGGCTCCAGATGATATAGATCATCTATGCAATAGAAGAATTAGAAGTGTAGGTGAGGTATTAGAGAGGCAATTACTTGCAGGTATTAGAAGACTAGAGAAGAATATTAAAGACAAGATGAGCTTGTACGGTCAAGATGCAAAGGTTACACCATCTATGTTAGTTGGTACAAAACCTATCGCAGCCTCTATACAATCTTTCTTTGGTGCAAATCAACTTTCAACATTCATGGATCAGACTAATATATTAGCTGAGCTTGAGAACAAGAGAAAAGTCACTGCAGCAGGTCCTGGAGGTATTGTAAAAGAGAGAGCTACATTCTCTATCCGTGAGGTACATAACTCACAGTATGCAAAGTTTGACCCTGTAACAAGCCCTGAGAGTTCAAATATTGGTGTTGTTACACAGTTAGCAATATTAGCAAGAATTAATGAGTATGGATTCTTAGAATCACCATACAGAAAAGTTCTAAGTAAAGTAAAAAATGTTAAAGGAGAGAGTATTAATAGAATCTTGGATGAATCAGTAACAGGAGTAGCTAAGAAGGGAACTTTAATTACAAAGGAAATTGCAGAGAAGTTAGCATCTAAGAAAGAAATAAAGAATGTAAAGGTAGTACCATTTATCTCTGAAGAGATTGATTACTTTGATTCATTAGATGAAGAGAGTAAATATATTAGTATCTCCTCTATACAAACAGATAAGCATAATAATATTACAGAAGCTTTAGTACCAGCTAGACATCAAGGAGATTTCATCTTAGAAGATGTAAATCTAATTACTCATGTAGATGTACTTACATATCAGCAAGCAGGTTTAGGTATGGCCTTAATTCCATTTGTATCTCATGATGATGCTATGCGTGCTCTAGCAGGGGCAAATATGCAAAGACAGGGAGTACCTTTGGTTAAGCAAGAGGCTCCTCTTGTAGGTACAGGTGTAGAAGAGATTGTTGCAAGGCAGTCAGATTGGGGAGTATTCGCAAAAGAGGATGGAGAGGTTGTATATGTAGATGCAGGAAGAGTATCTGTTAAATATAAGAAAGCAGGAATAGAGGATTATAAATTAGTAAGTTTCTATAGATCCAATGATAATACATCTTTTACTCAGAAACCTGCAGTTGAGCCTGGACAGAAATTTAAAAAAGGAGATGTATTAGTAGATGGTCCAACAATGGAAAATGGAGAGTTAGCTATTGGTATTAACCTAAGAGCTGCTCTAATGTTCTATGAGGGTTACAACTATGAAGATGCTGTAGTTATCTCAGAAAGAGTCGTTAGAGATGACTTACTCACATCAGTACATATTAGAGAGCACAAGGTAGAGGTAAGAGATACAGAGTTAGGTCCTGAGTTAATTACTGCAGACATACCACATGTTAATGATAGAATCTTACAGAAATTAGATATGGTAGGAATGATTAGAGAGGGTATGAAGGTTAAGGCAGGAGACATATTAGTAGGTGTAATTGCACCTCGTGGAGAGAAAGAGCTCACAGCAGAGGAAAGACTTCTTAGAGCAATCTTTGGAGAATCTGCAAGTGATGTAAGAGATAACTCTCTAAGATTGCCTCACGGAGAGGAAGGAATTGTAATTCATACTCAAAGACTCTCTGCAGACAAAGGAGATAAGTTACCACCTGGAGTATTAGAAGAGGTAAAGATATGGGTAGCAGATACAAAGAAATTAGGTTATGGGGATAAAATATCTGGTAGACACGGAGATAAAAATACTGTCGCATCTATCAGACCTATTGAAGATATGCCTTTCACTGAAGATGGAGAGCCTGTTGATATTGTATTAACACCAACCTTCCTTAAGCGTATGAATATGGGACAGGCAGAAGAGATTCATTTTGGATTGTATGCAAAACTTCTTAACGAGAAGTTCGCATTTCCACTTTTTGAAGGTGAGAATATGGAGTGGGTAGAGAAGGAAATGGCAAAGAAAGGTTTTAAGATAGAACAGAAAGTAGATCTATACGATGGAAGAACTGGTAAGAAATTCCCACGTAAGGTTACTGTTGGAATGAAGTACTCTCTAAAACTACATCATATTGCTGATGAGAAAGTACATGCTAGATCAACCGGTCCATACACAGCTGTTACACAGCAACCATTGGGTGGAAAAGCTCAAAGAGGTGGTCAAAGATTTGGAGAAATGGAAGTCTGGGCACTTCAAGCACACGGTGCACCGTATGCACTACAAGAGATGCTTACTATTAAATCAGATGATGTTAAGGGAAGATCTTCCGCTTATAAAGCTATAATTCATGGAGAGAAGATAGAAAGTGTAAATGTACCTGAATCATTCAAAGTATTAATAAAAGAGTTAAATGCTCTATGTCTAAATATGGAATTAATTTCTAAGAGCTCTGAGGAGGCTGTAGAATAATGAATAACAAGAGAGATACACTTGAAAATTTTGATGCTCTTAAGCTTACATTGGCATCTCCTGATCAAATATTAGATTGGTCATACGGTGAAGTTAAGAAAGCTGAGACTATCAACTATAGAACTTTTAGAGCAGAACCAGACGGTCTCTTCTGTGAGAAGATTTTTGGTCCTACTAAAAACTATGAATGTTACTGTGGTAAATATAAAAAGATTAGATATAAGGGGATTGTATGTGATAAATGTGGTGTAGAGGTAACAACAAAGGATGTAAGAAGAGAAAGAATGGGCCATCTAAAGCTATCAGTACCTGTTGCACACGTATGGTTTGCATACGGAATTCCTAACAAGATGTCTATCGTACTCGATATGTCTCATAAGAAACTACTTTCTGTAATCTACTACACAAGATATATGGTAGTAGAGTTAGATGATGAGAAAAGAAAAGAGACTCTTGAAAGAATAGAGGCTCTTAGAAAAGCAGACATCAATGATTTACAAACAGAGCTAGATGAAGAGTTAAAAGAAACAGAAAAACTCTTTGATAAGGATATTAAGGCATTAAAGAAAGAGAAAGGTAGTTCTGATTTTAAGAATAGTCAACTAGAGCATAAGAAGAAGCAAACAGTTGCTAAAACAAGAAGAGAGTATGCAGAGAGAGAGGAAGAGTTAGATGCATTCTATACTAGATTACAGCAAGTAGTTGAGAAGGTAGAGATTGGTTCTGTATTAACAGAAGATGAGTATGTAGATTTAGAAGATAGAGAGTTACTCTTCTTTGAAGCTATGATGGGTGCAGAGGCAATAAAGAAGCTTCTTGAGAACTTAGATATTAAGAAAGAGCTAAGTATATTAAGAAGACGTGCTAAGAAAGAGAAGGGAGATAAAAAGGCAGCCACTATTAGACGAATACAGTATTTAGGAGGATTTGAGAAAAATAGTATAGATCCAAGTTGGATGGTAATTGATATATTACCTGTACTTCCTCCAGATTTAAGACCTATTATCCCTCTATCAGGAGGTAAATTTGCTACATCAGATTTAAATGATCTGTATAGGAGAATTATAAACAGGAATAACCGTTTAGCTAGATTAATAGAAATTGGTGCTCCTGATGTAATACTTAGAAATGAAAAGAGAATGCTCCAAGAGTCTGTAGATGCAGTTATTGATAACTCACACAGGCCTTCTAAGCCAATGATGAACAACAAGAGATTACCTTACCAGTCATTAACAGATGATTTAAGAGGTAAGAAGGGAATCTTTAGAAAGAATCTCTTAGGAAAGCGTGTTGACTACTCTGGTCGTGCAGTAATTGTAGGAGATCCAAGTTTGAAATTAGATCAGTGTGGTATTCCAAAGTCTATTACATTAGAGATGTTTAAACCATTTGTAATTCACCAACTATTAGAACTAGAAATAGCTCCTAATGTTAGAGTTGCAAAGGATATGATAGAGGAAGAGGAAGATATAATTTGGGACTTACTAGAGGAAATTATCGAAGGTAGACCAGTACTTCTAAATCGTGCTCCAACACTACATAAATATAGTATTCAAGCATTCTATCCAAGACTTGTAGAGGGTGAAGCTATTAGATTACACCCATTGGTATGTAAAGCATTTAATGCCGACTTCGATGGAGACCAAATGTCTGTACATGTACTTCTTACACAGGAAGCATTAGAAGAAGCAAAACAAGACATTATGTCTTCTAAAAATATTGTAAATATCTCTAATGGACAGGTATTAGCCACTCCAGCAAAAGATATGCTACTAGGTTACTACTTGATGACTGATATGAATGAAGTAGAAAATCCAAGAATGTTTGGATCTACTAACCTTGCAGTTAAAGCATATGAGAGAGATCTCTTAAGCATAGATGAAGAGATAATAGTAAAGATAGAAGATGAAGTTATTAAAACATCCGTAGGTAGATGTATCTTTAATAGAGCACTTCCAGAAGATTACAAATTTGTAAATGAAAGAGTAAGTGGCTCTACTATCTCTGATATTGTAGAAGATATTAAAAATAACTACTCATTAGATGTAGTTGTAGACCTATTAGATGACTTAAAGGTAATGGGTTTCAAATATGCAACAGATTTAGGATTCTCTTTCGCTATGGAGGATTCTGATATAGACTTCGATATCGATAAAGATATTAAAGGTATTGAAGAGAAAGATCTTCAATTACAAGAGAACTACTTACAAGGTTTAATAACTGAGAAAGAGAAGATTAATCTTTCAACAGAGATGTGGAATGACTTCTCAAATGAGATAGCAGAAGAGGCATGGAAAACCTTAGATAAGAATAACCCAATATATGAAATGGTTGAGTCTAAAGCTAATGGTGGAAAGATTCAAGCAAGGCAGGTTCTTACTATTAAAGGTGTTGTTAGAGATTCTAGAGGTAACTGGGTACCACTTCCAATTAAGGGTAACTACCGTGATGGTTTGAATGCTTTTGAATACTTTGTAGCTGCAAATGGTGGTAGAAAAGGTATTGCAGATAGATCTCTTAGAACCTCATCTTCAGGATATCTAACAAGAAAGCTTGTTGATGTTGCTCATGATGTAATTGTTAGATTTGATGATTGTGGTTATGAGGGTGTAGGAATTGCAGTAAGAAGGAGTGATGATAGAAGGTTGGAGTATGATAAGAGACTTTTTGGAAGAGTAGTGGCTAAGGATGTTGTAGACTCAAAGGGAGAGATATTGGTAAAGAAGGGAGAGTATATTAATAGAGAGGTCGCAGAAAGAATTGATGCTGATGGAATAGAAGAGGTAGAGGTAAGAACCCCTATTCTTTGTAAAGCACCTATGGGTATTTGTAAGAAGTGTTACGGTCTTAACCTAGAAAATGGCCAAGAGATTGCAATGGGTAAAGCAGTTGGAGTTATTGCAGCCCAATCTATTGGAGAGCCAGGTACTCAAATGACTATGCAAACTTTCCATAAGGGTGGTGTACAGGCTACAGATATCACTCAAGGTCTTCCAAGAATTGAGGAGCTATTTGAAGCAAGATCTCCTAAAGCAGAGGCAGAGATTGCATCTATTAATGGTAAGGTACATATTGACAGAGCAGAGGATGACTCTTCTACAGTAACAATTATTGGAGAAAAGAATATTGTAAGGGACTATATTATCTCTGATGCAAAGAGTGTATTAATCTCTGATGGTGCAGTCGTAAAGAGTGGACAAGCAATATTTATTGATTCAGAGGAAGTAGAAAAACAGGCTCCTTTTGAAGGTATTGCAAAGATAGAGGGTGGGATATTAACACTGTCTGGTAAAATGAAAGCAGAAGAAATTATCTCCATACTTCCAAATGTACCAATCCTAATTAATGATGGAGATGAAGTAAAAGCAGGAGACCAGATTACAGAAGGCTCTATCGATCCTAAGAGACTTGCAGATGTTGCAGGTATATTAAAAGCACAGAAATATATCTTGGATCAAGTTCAAAAGGTGTTTAATGAGCAAGGTGTTCCAATTGGAGATATTCATGTTGAAACAATCATTAGACAGATGGCAAGACTTGGTAAAGTATTGGAGACTGGAGATAGTGAGTACTTAGTAGGATCTTTGGTAAATAGATTTATAGCATATGCAAAGAATGAGAATCTCTTGTCTAAAGATAAAAGAAAAGCGCTTGTTGTTCCTAAATTACTTGGTATTAAGGCATCAGCACTACATACAGAGAGCTTCCTTTCAGCTATGTCATTCCAAGAGCAGGTAAGAGTACTTACAAACAGTGCAATCCTTGGAAAGACAGATTACCTAAGAGGTATGAAAGAGAATGTAATAATCGGTAGAAGGATACCTTCAGGAGAGAGTGCAGAGATAAAAGATATAAATACTCTTGAAGAGATTAAATTTTAGTTGAATTTGTTGTATAATACGAACCATGCCAACGATAAACCAATTAGTAAGAAAACCAAGAGTATCGAAGAAAGACAAAGCTACACACATTGCTTTGGGTACAAACTTCAATCCTCTTAAGAATAGGTATAAGAAGATAAATAATCCTTTTAAAAGAGGTGTATGTTTGCAGGTTAAAACTGTAACACCAAAGAAACCTAACTCAGCTCTACGTAAAGTAGCTAGGATAAGGCTTTCAAACGGTATGGAAGTAACTGCATATATACCAGGAGAGGGTCATAATCTTCAGGAACACTCTGTGGTGCTTGTTAAAGCAGGAAGAAAGAGAGACTTACCAGGTGTAAAGTATATTGTAGTAAGAGGAAAATATGATACAGCTGGGGTTAAAGGTAGACAGAAGGCTAGATCCAAGTATGGAGTTAAAAGACCTGAAAATCAATAATATATTAAGAAATAATAAATGAGAGGTAAGAGAGCAAAGAAAAGAGTAATTGTTAAAGATAGGAAATACAATGATGAAATCATTGGAAGACTTATCAACAAGGTTATGCAGGGAGGAAAAAGAGCCCAAGCAGAGAGCCTTGTATACAGTGCTATAGAATCTGGAGCAGAGAAGAGTAAGATTCCTGTTATTGAATTTGTACATACAGTAATAGACAATATTAGACCTGCACTAGAGATTAAGTCTAGAAGAGTAGGTGGTGCTAACTATCAAGTACCTGTACCTGTTACTCCAAGAAGACAGGAAACACTGTCTGTTAGATGGATTGTAGATTATGCAAGATCTAAGACTGGTAAATCTTTTGATAAGTTACTTGAAATTGAAATGGTAAATGCATTTAATAAAGAGGGAGATGCTATTAAGAAGAAAGGTGATGTAGAGAGAATGGCAGAGGCTAATAAAGCATTTGCTCACTTTAGGTGGTAACTCTTACTACAGATTTGGAATATTAGAAGGGAGGGGTAACCCTCTCTTTTTTATTTAGTACTCTCTATTCTCTCCCAACCACCCTCTGGCATATCTTTTCTAAGTATTCCTCTCTCCCAAAATATCTTTATCCATGTTAGAAGGCGTACAGGAAAAAGCATCAGAGACCAGAAGAACTCTTTAAGATTTTTTGCATATTTAAATACAAAAGTAGCATACTTTAACTCTATGAAAAAACTTCTACTCTGTTTATCCTTCTTAAATACACCAAACCTTTCTAACTGTATGAAGCCTCCTAGAGAGCGTACTTTCTGTTTATAATAATCAGCAAGGTTAGTAGGATACTTTACATAGCACTTTGCTTTAGGAGCATATGCAATCTGCTTGTTCATATTCCTAATCGTATATGAAATAAATGCATCATCTGAGAGAACATTACTTGGGATGTCGAAGCTATAATTACGTGTAGCCATAATGTACCCACTCATTGGGTAAAAAGTTTTACCACTGATATAGTAGTTCCCATTCTTGTCTGTAATAGTATTTACTCTTCTGTGATGCCCTGAGTCTGAAAGAAGATGTCCCCAATATCCAAATACTGTATCTTTGCTATCTGAAGATATAGGTCTACCACTTACTCCTCCAATTTTCTTCTCCGAGAATGGCTCTAGTAGATATTTAATAGCGTTTTTCCCAAAGTATGTATCACCATCTGTAAAAACAAGAATATCTCCCTTAGCCTGTTGTATAGCTAGTTTTAAAGCATATGGTTTCCCCTTTCTAGGATCCTGTATCTGTATATATTCACTCTCAGAAAGCCTTAGCTCTTTAGCAGCAAAATCTCCTGCAATTAAAGTCTCTACATCAGGAGAGAGCTGTAATATTTCAAATGGTCTCTTTATACCGGAGTATTCGCTATCTGCAATACACTTTATACATTTTCCTATGGTCTTAGGCTCTTTCCAAGATGTGATGATAATTGTAGTCATGTCTGATTATATATACTAATACAACAAAAAAAAAGGGAGATGATATCTCCCCTCTTAGAAATCCATTTATATATTTACTCTGTTGGTTGCTCCTCTGTAGCTTCTTCCTTTGCTCCCTCTTCACCTTCCTCACCCTCTACAGCCTCTTCACCTTCTACTCCCTCTGCCTCTGCAGCCTCAGCTGCTGCCTCTTCCGCTGCTTCCTTGTCTGCTACCATAGCATCTTCAATCTTTTGAGCATCTGCAATAGTTACAATAGCTGTAGTAAGAATATCGTCATTTACTAAAGTCATTCCCTCTGGAAGGGTAATATCCTCTACACTAATAGTTTGTCCAGGTTCTGTTAAGTTAGAGATATCAATAGTAATCTCTGGTTGTAATTTCTTTAATTGGCATCTTACATCAATACTATCCAAAGCATTAACTAAAATCCCTAAATTATTCTTAACTGCAGGAGATGTACCAACTAATGTGAAAGGTATTGTAAATACCATAGGGGCACTCTCATCTATCTCAAAAAGAGATATATGATTTATATTCCCTGTAAAAGAATTAATATCAAAATCCTTTACAAGACACTTCACATCTCTACCATCTACCTGAGCATCAAAGATTGTAGTAGAGGTTGCCTCTCTATATAGCTTCTGTGCATCTGATTTAGGTATTGAAAGGTTGTATGACTCAGTTTTTGTATTATATACAACTACAGGAATAAGGCCTTGCTCTCTTAAAGCTTTAACTTTCTTCCCTGTAACGTCTCTTTTTTGTAGTTTTAGTTTTTCCATAACGAGTGAAAGTATAGCAAAGTTGATGGCTTTTTGCAATTAGAAAGTTCGTTAAAATATCTTGACCTTTTCTGTTTTTACCCTTATACTTTAGCAGGTAATCTTTAAGAGTGCTAAGGTGCAAAATATTACAGAAAGGCAAAAAACGATTCTAATGGCGATAATAGAGGAATTTATGCTTAATGCAGATGAGGTAGGTTCCCTATCATTATCTGAGAAGCATAACCTTGGAGTAAGCTCTGCAACAATTAGAAATGAAATGGCTGTATTAATGGAGTTAGGCTTACTTGAAAAGAGTCATATCTCATCTGGAAGATTTCCTACAGATCAAGCACTGAGATTGTATGTAAGTAAGATATTAAATAGTAGCTCTTTAAATCCGTTAGTAAGTGTTGAAATTAGGCAGGGTATATTTAGAGAGAGATTCTCTAAAGAGTCTGTACTAACCTCAATATTAGAAATCATATCTGAGAAGACTGATTCTCTCTCTTTTGTAATTGTTGATGGAATTTGTAGATATTGGGGTTTTTCTAATCTTTTTAAATATGAAGAACTAAATGATTGTAAGAAGATTAGAAGAATAGTAAATATACTTGAGGATAAGGAATTTCTTCAAAGTATGATGAGTAAGTATAGTGGATCTGGTGTTTCTCTTCTAATTGGTGAGGAATCCGGAATTAAAGATTTAGATGGTTGTTCTATACTGTTTACAACTTTACCTTTCTGGGGTAGTAATAATTCTCATGTAGGAATTATAGGTTCTAAACGTATAGATTATGCTAAGTGTGTACCAGCTCTTCGTGAAGTGCAATCTTCAATGCGTAACGCTATGAAGGGTTGGAATTAGTTTAATACTCTTTTTATGAAAAATATAAAAGACACAAAAGGTGTAGAAAAATTTAATAGCAAAGAGCTTAAGCAGTTACGTGAGGAGGTTGCTAGATTAGAGGGTAAAATTCAAGAATTGGCCTTTGTAATAGACAAAGTTGAGGATGAGAAATTAGAGGTAATAAATCAACTTAAAAGAGCTCTAGCTGATTATCAAAATCTAGAAAGGAATGTACAGAAACGTTTGGGTATGATGTATCTACAAGCTAGAAAATCATTAGCAGAAGAGTTAATACCAATAGTTGATGATATGGAAATGGCAGTAAAGGTAAAAGAAGGCATAGAGTTTAATGAGAAATCAAAATCTTGGGCTGATGGTGTAATAGAGCTATTAAGAAACTTAGAGAAGAGTCTTGAAGAGATTGGATTGAAGAAATATATGCCAGAGAAAGGTAGTGAGTTTGATCCATCTTTACATGAAGCTCTTACAGTAATAGAAGGTAAGATACCTGGAGTTATATATGACGTAATACAACCAGGATATCTTCTTGATGATGTAGTTATACGACCATCAAGAGTGGTTGTTACTAAAAAGAATTAATTTTTTTAAATAAATAATATTATGGGAAAAATCATAGGAATAGACTTGGGTACTACCAACAGTGCTATGGCATATATGTCTGGTGGTAAACCAAATATCATAGCTAATTCTCAAGGTGGGAGATTAACACCATCTGTTGTAGCTATTGATGATAAAGGGGAGACCTTAGTAGGAGCTCCTGCTAAGAATCAGTCAGTTACAAATCCTAAAGGTACAGTTTACTCTGTTAAGAGATTAATAGGTAGAAACTGGGATGATCCTGAGATACAGAAAGATAGAGAGCTATTACCATTCGAGATGAGAAAATCAAAAAGTGATGGTGTTGAGATTAAGATGGGTGATAAATGGTACACACCTCAAGAGATATCTGCAAAGATATTAGGCAAGATGAAAAAGGATGCAGAAGAGTTCCTTGGAGATAAAGTAACAGAGGCAGTTATTACAGTTCCTGCATACTTTGATGACTCTCAAAGACAGGCTACAAAGGATGCTGGTAAGATTGCAGGCCTTGAAGTAAAAAGAATTGTTAATGAGCCAACAGCAGCAGCACTAGCATATGGTCTTGATAATCATAAGGATGAGAAGATCGCAATCTTTGACCTTGGTGGTGGTACATTTGATATCTCCATATTAGAAATAGGTGATGGAGTATTTGAGGTACTTTCTACCAATGGTGATACTCATCTAGGTGGAGATGACTTCGACCAGAAGATTATTAACAAATTAGCAGATGATTTTAAAAATAGTGAAGGTGTAGATCTTAAAGAGGATAGAACAGCACTTCAGAGATTAAAGGAAGCAGCTGAAAAAGCAAAGATAGAGCTCTCTACATCTGAGGAAGCAGAGATTAATATCCCATATATCACTGCTACATCAACAGGACCTAAGCATTTGAAAGTCTCTATGACTAGATCTGACTTAGAGAAATTGACTGCAGATTTAATAGAGAAAACTGTTCAACCATGTAAGAAAGCTCTTAAGGATGCAAAGTTAGATGTGAAGGATATTAATGAGGTACTTTTAGTAGGAGGTATGACAAGGATGCCAGCTGTAATTAAGAAGGTAAAAGAGATATTTGAGAAAGAGCCTAACAAGAGTGTAAACCCTGATGAGGTAGTAGCAATAGGTGCTGCAATTCAAGGTGGAGTATTAGGAGGTGATGTAAAAGATATTACCCTACTAGATGTAACACCTCTCTCTTTAGGATTAGAAACTCTTGGTGGAGTTATGACAAAACTAATTGAGAGAAATACAACAATTCCTGTAGAGAAGAAGCAGATATTTAGTACTGCAGCAGATAATCAGCCGGGCGTTGAAATTCACATCTTACAGGGTGAAAGAGAGATGGCTTCTGATAATAAGACATTAGGTAGATTTATCTTAGATGGTATCCCACCTGCACCAAGAGGAGTTCCTCAAATAGAGGTAGTATTCTCAATAGATGCTAACGGTATCTTAAATGTTAATGCTAAGGATTTAGCAACTAACAAAGAACAGAAGATTACTATTACAGCTTCAACTGGTCTTAAGGAAGAAGAAATAGAGAAGATGGTAGATGAAGCAGCTAAGAATGCAGAATCAGATAAAAAGAAGAGAGAAAGAGCAGAGAAGAGAAATAATGCAGACTCTTTATGTTTTAATATAGAGAAACTTCTTGAAGAGAATGGGGATAAGATAGAAGAAGATGAAAAGAAAGAGTTAAAGGATGGGGTTGAAGAGGTAAAGAAAATTATTGAGAAAGAAGACTTCGATGAAGAAGTATTAGAGAAAGAGGTAGAGAAGTTAACAAAGAGAATGCAGGAGGTAAGTAAGAAGATGTATGAGAAAGCCTCTAAAGAGTCTAAACCAGAAGAAGAGGGAGAAGAGAAAAAAGATAAAGATTCTAAAAAAGAGGAAGAAGTTAAAGAGGGAGAAGTAGTAGAGTAAGGATAGAGTATGAAGGGGGCTTTATGCCCTCTTCTATTTTTGCTAAGATAAATAACAATATAAATAATTATTTATCTGCCCTAGTATAATGCTAAGTAATAATACAAAAAGTAATACACCTCATACCACTACAATGGACCTATCATTTTTTCAAAGGCAGTTATTTTATATAACCTTATTCTTTATCCCTTGGTTTGTAATTCCACTATCTTGGGATTCTACAGAACAGATAAAAACTACTTTCTTTATTATCCTTGCTTCCCTCATTCTACTTTTAGAAGTAATAAAGTGGATATGGGATGGTAAGATATCTATTCTTAGGTCTAAATTCGATAATGTATTTCTTGTACTACTATTCTCTTTTATAATCTCTTCTATATTCTCCTTAGATAAATGGATAGCAGTTTGGGGTTTTGAAGGACGTTTAAGTACAGGCCTTCTTTCAATATCTATACTTTTAATCTTCTTTTTCCTCTCTAGAAGCTTTTTAAATAGAAGTGAACATATCCTTAAATCTATAGAGATTCTGTTAATAGGGATTTCAATATTAACTATCTTAAGCCTATTATCTTTCTTCAAGGTAGATATATTTGGTTGGATACCGTATTTAAATCATTTCTTTATTCTTGGACTACCTCTAACATTTTCATTGAAAGAGATGCTTCTTATCTCTGGAGTTTCGCTATTCTTGAGTATAGCTTTAATAATTAACTATCTTAGAGAAAATAAATATCAAAAAATTTTACTACCATTTGGTACTCTTACTCTTGGCTTTATATCAATAGTATTCTTCTCAATTAATCAGGGTATAGCAATACCAATACTGATACTGATTGGTATAATATTAACATCTCTTCTCCTCTTTATTAGATTAGAAAAGAAGTTTAATTTCTTTCCAGCATTACTAGCAATTCTCTCTGTATTAACAATGATATTCGCTATTGGTTTCCAATATGAATCATTTAGAAACTCAATATTAGGATCTTCATTTGATGTAATTTCACCTCTTAGCTTAGCTCCAGATATATCATGGAAAATCTCAAGTGGTGTAATTGTTGAAGATTTCTATAGAGGTTTAGTAGGACTTGGAAATGAATCCTTTTCAGTAGCATATAAACTATTTAAACCTGCAACTGCTTCTACAATATCTCTTGGTAATGTTGATTTAAACTACGCCTCAAGTGAATTTTTTACAACTCTTGCCAATAGAGGAATCATTGGAGTTCTAGTTTGGATACTGCTTGGGGTAGTACTACTTAAATCCTTAGTATTAGATTTAACAGAGAATTTTAAAGATGAGAAAAGTCTTTTAGTAACAATTCTTGAGATTAATGCCATTATATTCTTCTTAGCTTCTCTCTTTGTTCCATTCTCATTCCTTCTGTACTTCCTTTTCTGTATCTCTGTACTTCTTCTTTTAATGTTAAAGAATATTAGTGAAAAGAGTGAAGAGCAATTTTTACTTAAATTCTGGGCAGTAAATGTAGGTGGAAAATCAAAGGATATAAATAAGACGGTTACAAGCATTAATTGGTTCTTCACATCCCTTCTAATTATACTTACTTTTGCAGGACTTCTTTCTTTAGGTAGCAGGACTCTCTCCTCTTTATATATAGTAAGAGCGGAAGCGTACAGTATAGAGGAGAGTAAAAAATATGAGAGTAAAGAAGCGGTTACCTTTGAGCAAAGAGAGCAGTTCTTTAATCAATTAATATCGTATTACTACAAAGCACTACGATATGACCCTACTAATCCAATTGCAAATAGAAAGGCCAGTGCATCTGCATTAGAGATTATGGCTGTATTAAGTGAAAGCTATCAGAAAGCATCTGAGAGTGAGAAGCCTTCTATACTCTCTGAAATTTCAAATTGGAAGAATACCTCTATAGATTTATCAAAGGAGGCTATAAATACTTCTTCATATACATACAGTAACTGGAATAATAGAGCTTCTGTTTATATTGGATTCTTAAGTATAGGGCTTTCTGATTACAGTGAAGATGCTCTTCTTGCTCTACAGTACTGTGTTAATCTAAATCCCTTAGATTATGAATCATACTATCGTGCAGGACAAATATATATGATTAAGGAAGACTATGAGAAAGCTCTGGCTGCATTTAATAACGTATTAGGTATAAATGGACAGCATGTACCATCTCTAGTCCTTTCTGCAAGAATATTCAATGAGAATGGCGATACTAAGAATGCAGTATCGTTCCTTGAGGCAGCAAAGAAGATAATGGAGATGAACAAGTTAGAAGAGGATGATATGTACAGTAGTATTGTTAATAGCTTAAAAGAGTTAGGAGCAAGTAATCAGGAATTACAAGAAAGTAATGATGAAAAAAGTGAAGATTCTTTAACCAATGAATTCGAACCTATACAGCCTTAATAGAGAGTTATTAGAAGAATCTCTTTTATACTATCCTTCTTAATACTCTCTATTTGTTCTTTCAATATATCTAAACTTATTAATGATTCTCCTACAAGAATTGTTCCATCTTTCTTTCTCTGTCCATTTAAAGATACTGCCAAATACTTATTAAGATTAAATATATCTTTACTCTCAGAATACATTGGATATATTACTGACTTAGATATCTTCTCCTCTAACTTAGAGCATTTAACAATCTTAAAAAGTAAATATCTATATATACTGTAAATATTAAGACCTTTCTTTTTCTCTAACTCTCTTAAATATCTATCATCCATATTCCAACCTTTAATAGAGAGAAGGGGGGTATCTATAAATGAACACTCCTTATGAGTAACTCCATAGGTAGATATTCTTTTACATACACAGCATGATGGTAGAGCTTTAGGTATATGTAGTAGGCAGTAATCACATATTTCATAACCTACACGAGAGCAGATAGCACATTGAGGGGGGAATATGTAATCTAAAAGAGGCATATCATATTATACATTCCTATTATTAAAAATTTGATTAATACCTATATTTCCATTATGATATTATTCGCTAATTACATATTGATAAAGATTTAACAGTGATTAAGAAAAACAGTGTGTTTACAGTCATGTCTATTCTCCTTGCGACAAAAATTTTAGGCTTTTGGAAGCTTAGGATCTTTGCTCAAATGTTTGGTGCTTCACATGAGTTAGATATCTTTTGGGCAGCTTTTACTATCCCAGACATTATCTTTATGGTACTTGTTGCAGGCTCTATTAATGCAGCGATAATACCAATACTCTCAGATGTACTGTATGACAAAGGTAAGAAGAGTTTTAATAGGCTCTTTCAACAATTAACGACTATTTTTTTTGCATTAACTATTGTCTTTTTACTCTTAGCCCTGTTCTTTGCACCTCAGATTACTACATGGATAGTTTCTAATAACTATGCCCATACAGTATTTAATATGTCGTATAGGATATCTCCTGCTGACTATGACCTATTTATTCAACTATTTAGGATAGGGTTACTATCTCCACTATTCCTTAGTGTAAGTGGATTTGTAACAGCGTATTTACAAGTAAGAAAACAGTTCTTTGTTACAACACTTGCACCACTGTTTTATAACTTAGCAATGATTATCGGTACATATGTATTAGTTCTATATACAGATTTAGGAGTTGTTGCTATCGCTATCTCTGCAGTTATTGGATCTTTAATTCATCTCCTTATACAAATACCTCATCTGTCGAAATATTATAAAACAGATAACGGATTACTGTTTGATTTTAAATCTCTAGTAAGAGAACCAAACATTGTAAGAGCATTTAGATTAGCACTACCTAGGATGTTAGGGGTACTAGGTGAGCAGTTTAATACCATTGTAAATACCTTTATCAGTTTTACTCTTGCAGCCGGTGCATTAAGTGCATACAGATTTGCATACAGTTTACATCTCTTCCCAATTAACATTATCGGAAGTGCAATAGCCCAAGTAGCGCTACCCGATTTAGCTAAGTATTCATGTAAGAATCAAGATGAGAAATTTAAAAAGGTATTTAATGATTCTATACAGCTATCTCTGTATCTCATATTCCCAATAGTAGCTATTATGCTAATCCTAAGATTACCCCTTGTACGTTTAATCTACGGTACAGGAGCCTTTGACTGGCAAGATACCATATTAACATCATGGACTCTAGCTCTTCTCTCTATCTCTGTAATTGGTCAAACCGTTGTTCAAATACTCTTAAGAGCTTTCTATGCACTTAAAGACACTTGGATGCCCCTCATAGCTATCACTGTAGGTATCCTAATCAATCTCTTAGGAGCATACCTATTTACAAACTTCTTTAGTCATTACTATGACTGGAGACCTATACTTGAACAGGTGTGGATTCAGGTAGCACAGGCTAATGGTAACGGAGTTATGTCTGTACTTAAATCTTTCTTAGGAGATATTTATAGCTGGAGTACAACAAGAGGAGATTCTAACCTTGCAGTAGGAGGTTTAGCATTAAGTTTAAGTGTTTCATACTTCATACAAATGATATTAGCTGCATTCTTACTAAACAAAAAAAGAGTCGTTATCTCATGGCAAGAAACCATATATCCAACCCTTCTTAAAACTCTTAATACCTTAATCATGATGTTAGGAATGTACTTTGTATTTAGACTCTTTGATTTCCAATTAGATACTAGTAGAACAGTGTATGTAATAGTGCTTACAGTAATAACCTCTCTGTATGGAGCACTTTCATACTTAATTGGTTCTAAGATTTTCTCTCCAGGTGAATTCTCTCAGGTAGAAAATATGATTAAGGGTTTTAAAAAGAGATTTAGAAATAGAAATAATTTAAGGTAGTTTGATGTGAAGAGATTTTTCAAATTCCTCTTTCTTTCAATATTAATACTGGCCATTCTCCTTCTAGGAGCTATACTTCTGTTTGTAAATAGATACAAAGCATGGGAGAGAGATTTTGAACAGGGTTTTGTAAGTGAAAACTTAGTAGTATTTGAAGATCCTTTGAATCAAGAAATTGAGGAAAAGATTGTAAGATTTACACTCTCTCCTGAAAGTACAGACTCATTAATCTTAACAACTCAAGAGGTAGGTGAGCTTACTCTTGTTGTATTACAAGATTACCTTAAAGATGATATTCAAGTAAGTAAAATATATATTGAACCACATAGTGGAGTTTGGGATATATATGCTAAGGTTAATTACAGAAAGCTCTCTCTTTGGATCTCAGTAGATGTTAATAAGGATAATATGCAAACAGCCCAGTTATACATTACAGATGTTAAAGTTGGACCTTTCTCTATAGGTAAAGTAGGGAGTACGGTTGGTAGAATTAATAGCGGTGTTGCAAACTCTCTTCTTACTGTAAATGAGAATGGTTTCTCTGGAAGATATTTAGAAAACATTGAACTTTTAGAGGACTCTCTTGTTATAAAAGGGTATAGATATTGACAATTCTTCTCTAACTCTCTAAAATCATTAGCAGTCTCATTTTACATTTGCTAAATAATTTATTAAACAAATACATATGTCTAGCAATCTAAAAATTACACCATTAGGTAGTAGAGTTGTAGTTAAGCCTCAAGATATTCAAGAGAAGACTCCTGGAGGTTTAGTAATCCCACCTAATGCAACAGAAGAGCAAAGGCCAGCATTTGGAGAAGTTGTTAAATTGGGTATTGGTAAAGACAAGGAAGGAAAGGCTCTAAAGTTTGATGTTAAGGTTGGTGACTTAGTATATTTTAAAAAATACACACCAGAAGAGATAGAGGTAGATGGAGAAGAGTATTTAATACTTGAATCGGAAGATATTCTCGCTATCGTCAAATAACTTAGATTAAATTTTTAGTAATAAATAAGTATGTCAAAATCAATAATATATGATGAAGAAGCAAGAAAAGCATTAAAAGCAGGAGTAGATATCATTGCAAATGCAGTTAAAACAACATTAGGACCTAAAGGAAGGAATGTTGCAATAGCAAAGAGCTTTGGTTCTCAAGTAGTAACTAAAGATGGTGTTACAGTAGCAAAAGAGATAGAAGATAAAGATCCTTTTAAAAATGTAGGAATAGAAATGATGAAAGAGGCATCTAGAAGAGTAAATGATTTAGCAGGAGATGGTACAACCACTGTAATAGTCTTAGCTCAAGCAATTGTTAACGCTGGTTTTAGGAATGTAACAGCAGGTTCTAATCCAATAGCTTTAAAGAGAGGTTTAGATAAGGGTGTAGATATAGTTGTTAAGGCTCTTCAGAAATCAGCAAAGATGATTAATAGCCAAGAAGAAATATCTCAGGTAGCTACAATATCATCTAATAATGATAAAGAGTTTGGAAAGATGATTGGTGATGTATTTGAAAAGGTAGGTAAAGATGGAGTGATTACAGTTGAAGAAGCAAAAGGTTTTCTTGATGAAATTGAATATACAGAGGGTATGCAATTTGATCAGGGATATGTAAGTTCATACTTTGTAACAGACTCAGAGACTCAAGAGGCAGTTGTTGAAAATCCATATGTATTTGTCACGGATAAGAAGCTTTCAAGTCTTCAAGAGATTCAAGCTATTGCAGAGAAAGTATTAGCTGCAGCAGATAGACCATTGGTAATAATTGCAGATGATATCGAGAATCAAGCATTAGCAACATTAGTAGTTAATAAATTAAGAGGTACTCTTAATGTAGTTGCAGTAAAAGCACCAGGCTTTGGAGATAGAAAGAAAGAGATGTTAAAAGATATAGCAATATTAACAGGAGCAACATATATATCAGAAGAGATTGGTAAAACATTAGATAGTGTTGATCTAACAGATTTAGGTAGTGCAAAGAAATTTATAATTAATAAAGAGAAGACTGTCATAGTAGAGGGCTTAGGTAAGCAATCTGAAATTAAGAAAAGGGTTGCAGAAATTAAAGCACAGATAGAATCTACTACATCAGATTATGACAAAGAGAAACTGCAAGAGAGATTAGCAAAGATAGCTGGAGGAGTTGCAGTAATAAAAGTAGGGGCAGCTTCAGAGGTAGAGGCTAAAGAGAAGAAGCAGAGGATAGAGGATGCTATCAATGCAACAAGAGCCGCTATTGAAGAGGGTGTTGTAGTAGGTGGTGGTTTAGCTCTACACAATATTAAATCTGCATTAGAGAAAACATCTCTAACAGATCCTGATGAACAGTTAGGAATAGAGATACTTAGAAGTATACTTAGTGAACCTCTAAAACAGATAGCTCAGAATGCAGGTAAAGATGGTGCAGTTATTGCATCTAACTGTCATGATAATATTGGTTATGATGCTAAGACAGATAAGTATGTAGATATGCTTGAAACAGGTATTATAGATCCTGTTAAAGTAACAAGACTTGCACTTGTAAATGCATCTTCTGTAGGTACTATGTTAATTACAACAGAGGCTGTTGTAGCAGAAATACCTGAGGAGAAACCTCAGAGTCAAATACCTGATATGTCAGGTATGCAGGGAATGATGTAATTAGAATGATTAAGACCCCAGTAATGGGGTCTTTCTCTTTTAATACCTTATCTCTTGTGCAAGTAGTTTGCCAAGTATATCCTCTTTAGAATCTCTTGCATATTTCTTTAGTTCTAAAGAATCGTATCCTCTTACAAGGATATAGTCATCTGTTTTTATAGGTGTATCAGTAGATAGAAAAAATACACTGTTTTTAACATCCACTATCTGTGAAGTAACTAGGGAGCCATCAATAGCGATTACATTCTCATAGTTTTTAGCTACCCACTCTGGACAGAAGTAGTAATAGTTTGTTTGTAAAGGATCAAACCTTGCAGGGGAGGGAATCTGCGTAAAAAGAGAAACTCTTAAATCATTTTGTAGTAACCCTTCAGGTATATGCTCCTGTAATAGCTGTGACTCTGAGACTCCTAGGGCTTTTGTAATCTTTTGAATCTTCTTTAAAGGAGAGCTAGTAGATCTTTCATATCTAGAAATCATCTCCCATGATACTCCTACCTTATCAGCCAACTGTTGCTGTGTTAATTTCGCCCTTTCTCTGTATATACGGATATTTTCTCCTATATAATTTCGTTTCATGTTTAAGAATTCTATTCTGTTGTAAACAGAAGATGTATAGAAGATGAGTTCTCCTTTATGAAATAGTATCAACCCAATTCTCTTTTAACCATACTTTGGATTTAGTATATATATCCAATATCTCTCTCTTTTGAAATTCCTTCTTTATTACCCCACCTCTATGTGGATGTCTGTAAATTCTTTTAAGTGGAGAATTAAAACCATGAGTATAGTGGCATAGCTCATGTGCAATAGTAGATTTAATAACATACTCTGGTATTTCCATAGAAGAGAAATATTTAGTAATGGTTATTAAAGAAACAGATGGTTCTTCAAATACAGTATCTTCTAATTTAAGTCTTTTAATGTATCTATGGAAAGTCTCCCTATCCTTCACCATCTTTATACTCCCTAACTGTCTTTTAGAAGCTCTACCGTATTTAATAGCGACTACATTTAATCTAGGGACATCACAGAAGTTATTCTCCCAGAGGTCATATAGTAAATTTTCTAAATATTTGTTGTCTCTCATGTTATTATATTCTTAGATGAAACCTATTATACAAGATAAAGTAAAAACTCTCTGGAAAGTAGTAACTTTTTTCTATGGAAGATATCCAAAAGAGGTAGTACTAAGAGATCTCATATTCATAGTAGTAATAGTAGCAGAAATGACTGGTATAACAGTTGCTGGTAAATTTTTAGATGCTACACTTACTATCATTAGAGAGTCTACTGGACAGTTTGATATTCAACAATATCTTGCTACAGACTCTTTCTACTTTCTTTCAATCTCTCTACTCCTCTTAATCATAGTTATCATTGGTAGAAATCTTCGTGCATATATAGCTGCTAATATAACAGATAAGGTATGGAAAGATACTAGCTTAGAAGTTCTTGGTAAGATCTCTAATAGTAATTTACAAGATATAGAGAAACCTAAGATACAAAATTTAATAGACTTCATACCAAACTACTCGATAGCTAACCTCCTAATGTCATATGAAGCATTCTCTGCAATTGTATATCAACTAGCAAGGGGAGCTACAGCATTTGTCATCCTCTTCTCCCATCTTGGTTGGAGTGTTCTTTTCCTAACTCTCTTTGTTCTTCCTGAGATTTTACTCTCTCATTTTAATAGAAAGAGAATGCAGCTTTACGATGATAATCAAATGAGTAGGCTTAAACTAACAAGCTACATATATTTTACATTAGGTATGGATATTCGTAATTTCATGGAGCTAAGGGTAGATAATACATATGATTTCTTGAGAAAAAGATTTAAGAAAGAAAGGGAGGAGTATCTTGCAGGACTGTTTGAAAGAAGAAAGCATTTTACAATAGATGCTACCTTTGGTGGTGTATCTGGTCAGCTTTTTAAGTATGTATATATTGTATATCTTGTAGCTCATGTAGTTATTAATAAAATTACAATCGGTACATTTAGTGCACTCTTTAACTATGTTGATGTTGTATATACAAGTGCTCTTACAGCTTTAAATACTTTCTCGCTACTTGATAATAATCTTGCATACGCTTCTAAATATTTTGAGCTTGTGCATTACCAAGGCTTTGGAGATGAGAAGCATGGATTTGCGAAATTAGGTAGAAAGACTCCTACTTTAGCTTTCCATAATTTAAATTTCTCATATCCGGATGAACCAGAAAGAAGAGTATTAGAAAATATTAATTTAGAAATAAAGCCTGGAGAGAAAGTAGCATTCTTTGGTGGAGATGGTTCTGGTAAGAGTAGCTTAATAAAGATATTAACAGGTTTGTATGAAGTTACATCTGGAGACTACCAAATAGGCGAGTATTCAATAAGGGAGTTAGCAAGGGGTGAATTAAAAAGAAAAGTGTCTGTAACATTCCAAAACTATGTTAACTACAACTTTAGTATTAGAGAGAATATTACATTAACAAGTCAAAGAAGAGATATTGATATGGATCTGTATAAGAAGATATTAAAGATATGTGAGATAGATACCCTTATGAAAAAGGAAAAGATTACAGATAGATTGATCTTAGGTAAATACTTAGATGGTAAAGAGCTTTCTCCTGGATATTGGCAAAGGTTAGCAATTGCAAGAATGTTGTATAGAAATAGGAATATCTTTGTAATGGATGAACCATTTACATTCATAGATGCCCCATCTAGAGAGAATATATTAAAAGGAATAGTAAACTTACTTGGATCTAAAAAGACCTTAATACTGATTACAAGAGATACAGATCTTTTAGATATGTTTGATAGGATATATGTATTTGATGATGGTCATATTGTAGAGGCAGGTGATTGGAGAGAGTTAATAGAAAAGAAGGGTAAGTTCTACAAAGAGGTTAAGTATAATCAGTAAGCTTTAGCATATACTAAGAATATCCTGTAAAATATCCAAGGGATAATATTTGTTAAGATAAAAATATGATTCTACTAGATGGTAGTACACTCTCCGATAAGAAGTTAAACAGATTAAGGGATCAAATAAAAGAGTATATAGATATAGGCTCTAGGACTCCTAGATTAGATATAATTCTTGTAGGTGAAGATTTTGGTAGTAAGAAGTATGTGGGAATGAAACAGAACAGAGCAATGGGTTTGGGTATTAAATGTGTTGTTCATGAGTTTGAGTCAACTGTAAAAGAGCAAGAGATTGTAGAGTTAATAGAGAAGTTAAATAGAGATGAGAGAGTAGATGGCTTAATGGTTCAACTGCCACTACCAAAGGGAATAGACAGTGACATTGTATTAGAAACAATAGATCCTAAGAAGGATGTAGATGGTCTTACATCTTCTAACTTAGGTAAACTTTTTAAAAATGACTCTAATGCAATAGCCCCTGCAACAGCGAAAGGGATATTAGACTTACTTAAAGAGTATGAAATAGAGATAGATGGTGCAGAAGTTGTAGTAATTGGAAGAAGTGATATCGTAGGTTTACCAACAGCAGCAATATTACAAAATGCCAATGCTACTGTTACTGTATGTCATTCTCATACAAAAAATCTCAAAAGTATATGTAAAAGAGCAGATATCTTAGTAGTTGGTATTGGTAAAGCAGAGTATATAGATAAAGGGTATGTAAAAGATGGTGCAACTGTTATAGATATTGGTACTAATCGAAACCAAGAGGGGAAATTGGTTGGTGATGTTAAGATGGGTAGTGTAAAGAAGGTTGCAAAATATATTACTCCTGTACCAGGTGGTATAGGGCCAATGACTGTAGTATCTCTCCTTGATAATTTGTTTGAGGTATATAAAAAGAATGTTAAAAAATTCTAAAGATATCATTTTCAAATATATAGATGGTGAAGCTAAAAGACAGATAGAGGGTATTGAATTAATAGCTTCTGAAAACTACGTTAGCAAAGATGTCCTTACTGCAATGGGCAGTATACTTACTAATAAATACTCAGAGGGATATCCAGATAAAAGATATTATGGAGGTAATGAATACATAGATAAGATAGAGAAGGAGTGTATATCTAGAGCAAAGGAATTGTTTAAAGCGGAGCATGTTAATGTACAACCTTACTCTGGTTCACCTGCTAACTTAGCAGTTCATTTAGCATTTTTAAATCCAGGAGATAAAACAATGGGCATGGATCTCTCTGCAGGTGGTCATCTTACACACGGTTTTAAGGTTTCAATCAGTGGTAAATATTTTGATTCAGTAAGTTACGGTGTAAATAGTGATGGATATATTGATTACGATGAAGTAAGGAAGATAGCATTAGAACATAGACCAAAACTAATATGGAGTGGCTTCTCTGCGTACTCTCGTATCATTGATTGGAATGAATTTAGAAAGATTGCAGATGAGATTGACGCTATTCTTGTTGCTGATATTGCTCATGTTGCTGGATTGGTTGCAGGTGGTGTATATCCCTCCCCTGTAGGTATAGCTGATGTAGTTACTACAACCACTCATAAGACGCTCAGAGGGCCTAGAGGAGCCATGATTATGTGTAAAGAGGAGTATGGAGAGGTAATAGACAAAGCAGTATTCCCAGGGCTTCAGGGAGGTCCACACAACCATACTACAGCAGCAATAGCTATCTCTTTACAAGAGGCTAATACGGATGAGTTTAAGCAGTATTCAAACCAAATAGTGGGTAATGCAAAAATACTTGCAAATGATTTAATAAAGAGAGGATTTAAGATTGTATCTAATGGAACAGATAACCATCTTTTCTTAATAGATACAGTAAGTAGTGTAGGTCTAAGTGGAAAAGAGGCATCTGATATCTTAGAAGAGGTAAATATTACTGTAAACAAGAATAGTATACCTAATGATACACGTAAGCCTTGGGATCCATCAGGTATACGTATTGGTACACCAGCTATTACAACAAGAGGTATGAATGAGAAAGATATGCTCTTTATCTCTGAATTAATGTATAGTGCACTTAAGAAAAAAGAAGACTTAAAGATATTAAAATCTAAGGTAATAGCTTTTACAAAGAAATTTCCAATCCCTGGAATAAAATAAATTCATAATCTAAAATACATGAAGGGAACCTTTAGAAAAGATTTACAGATAGCTACTGTAAAATCTCAATCTGTATGGAACAAATTTAAAGTACATACTCTTTTACAAAACCCTTCTCAAAAACAACCCTCTATTAACGCATATCTAGGTGCAAGATACAGTAGATCTTCAGACTCTATCCTTGATATAGCAAAGGAGATTATAGATTCAAATACAGATGCTGCAGATAGGTTAGAAAAAATCTTTCATGGATATGGTCATAAGTCTGTAGGAGATATGGCAGATCTTTTTGTATGTGTTGAGAATATCCCTATGTTTACTGCAATGAAAATCTTCTACCTTAACTCTGTTATCTCTGGTCAAGAGCGCTCTACTAGATATCAAAACTTTCAGAGTCCAGAATTTATTAAAATACCAAAAGAGCTATGTAAAGATACTGAGATTAGAAAAGAGTACGACCGCATTATGCTTAAACAGATGTCTGATTACAGAAAACTACTTAAGAAGACACGTATATTACTTAAAGAACAGTTTAAGATTAATAAAGAGAATCCTTCAGAGGTATCAGCATGGAAATCTAGGACATTTGATGTAGCAAGATACCTATTACCATATGGATTACAAACTAGTTTAGCTGCAGTAATGTCTGCTAGGAATTGGTCTGAATTAATATCTTACTTTAATGCTAATGATAGTGTTGTAGACAATGAAGTTGCTAACTTACTAATGAACTTACTTGGGGAATCAGATTTAGAGATACCAGGATATATACGAGAGGCAGATGGTTTGATTAAGCATACAGATGCAAACTGTTGTAGAAGAAATTCAACTAAAGAAGTTTTACAGTACCTAGAACCTATGATCTCTAAACAGAAAGAATTGAAAGATCTAGGTTGTGAACAGGATACATGTAATATCTCTTACAATGTAGACCCTGTTGAAGATCTAATTACACACTATGAACTTCTTTTAAATCCTTTAGGTAGTAAGAAAGAGTTAGAATTTGATGAAAAAGATTCAATATCGATTGGAGAGAAGATATTTGATAACCATAACCATCATAACTTAATGGGAAATATTGGTCAGTCAGGGGCTATAAAGATAGAGGGTATGGCTACATTAGGAACATTAAAGGATTTAAATAGGCATAGAAGCTTAGAGAGATATATGCCTCTCTTTCATGATCATTTAAATATTGATAATGAATTAAAGAGGGATGAGAAAGATTGTTTCTTTCTTTGTGATTACCTTGAGATGAAAGAGTTAAAGGGATTAAGGAATGAATATGAAGAGTGTTTAGTAGAAACATATAAAATGATAAAGAATTGGAGGAGTGTTTCTAAGCAGTTTATGTCAGAGGAGGTCTCCACTGAGTATACAAAATATCTCTTACCTCATGCTCACTCTACAAAATACTGTTTCTATGGCTCTATAGATGATTTACAGTATACAATTAATCTTAGAGTTAGAAGAGGTGGACATATTGCATACAGGGTTTTAGTGTATAAATGGTTAGAGCTATTAAATGAGATAGATCCAATTTGGAGATCTTTACTCAAGAGTACTCAGAAGCCTAACTATAAATCTAAAGAGCAGTTCCTAGATAGAAGTTAATATAATAGAATAGAGATATGATACTTTCAGATAGAAGTATAAAAGAAAAGATTCGTAGTGGAGAGATTAGTATAGAGCCTTTCTCACATGAATTCATACAGCCTGCTTCATACGATTTACATTTAGATAAAAATATATTGGTTTTTAATACTAAAAAGTATGACATTATCGATGTAAAAAAACCTCTAGATGACTTAATGTTAAAGATAGAGATTGATGATGTAGATGGATATACCCTTAAGCCCGGTGAATTTATCTTAGCTAATGTAGTAGAGATAACAGGGGTTGATAATAAGCATGTTGGTAGATTAGAGGGTAAGAGTTCATTAGCAAGAATGGGTTTAATCATTCATGCTACTGCAGGATTTCTAGATCCAGGTAATAAACTAAGGCTTACTCTTGAGATAGCGAATCTTTCCCCACTACCAATCAGAATATATGAGGGTATGAAAATAGCACAGTTAGCTTTTGAACAGCTAGATAAGGATTGTGAAAGACCTTACGGTAGTTCTGGCTTAAATAGTAAGTACAAGGGTGATATGACTGTACAGGCAAGTAGGATGTGGAAGAATTTTTAATTTAATTTTCCATAAGTAATGTTTAAAGATATCAGAAAAGAGTTTCCAATATTAAAAGATTCTCTTTTTGGTAAAAAGTTTGTGTATTTAGATAGTGCTGCATCTACACAGAAACCTGAGTATGTAATCGAACGTCTTAAGAAATACTATGTAGAGGAGAATGCAAATATTCATAGAGGCCCATATGATCTTTCTGTGAATGGTACAAAGCTTTGGGAGTGGGCTCATGAGAAGGTAGCCTCCTTTATCAATGCTAAGTCATATAAAGAGATAATCTTTGTTAGAAATACTACAGAGGGTTTAAATTTCTTAGTAAATACATTCGGTAGAGAGCTACTGTCAAAGGGGGATACTGTAGTTGTGAGTGAGATGGAGCATCACAGTAATATTGTTTCTTGGATGTTATTACAAAAGCAGATTGATTTTAAAATAGAGTATATTCCTTTAAAGGAGGATTTTACTTTAGATTTAGATTGGTTAAGAGAGTTGATAAAGAGAGAGGGTAGTAGGATAAAGATAGTTTCTGTTGTACATATATCTAATGTATTAGGTGTAAAGAATGATGTAGAGGAGATATTTAAGATTGCTAAAGAGAATAGCTCTTTTACAATCCTTGATGCTGCTCAAAGCATTGTTCATACCAAGGTTGATGTTCAAAAGATTGGTTGTGATGCTTTGGTATTCTCTGGACATAAGGCATACGCTCCTACAGGTACGGGAGCGATATATTGTAAGCAGGAATACTTAGAGAAACTTACACCATGGATGGGTGGTGGAGAGATGATATCATCTGTTTCTTTTAAAGGTTTTGAATACAATGAATTACCGTGGAGGTTTGAAGCAGGTACTCCAGATATAGGGGGAGGTATTGCTCTTGGTAGTGCAATAGAGTGGTTTGAGAATACATTAGAGAGGATAGGGGGTTGGGATGGTTTAATAGAGCATGAGCAGGGATTAATAAAGTTTTTCTTTAATGAGTTTAATGGTATTGAATGGTTTAAACCTTTTGGTCCAACAGATAGCTCTTTAAAGTATGGAGCTATGGCCTTCCATCTAGATGGTTTTACATTTAGAGGTTGTAAGGATATTTTCAAAATAGAAACAAATA
>JBBADY010000002.1:0-53366 GCA_041656215.1 Candidatus Dojkabacteria bacterium
ATATGCTTACAACTTTGCTTAAGTCTAACTGATTAGGTTCGGTTAGTATCTGATATTTCTTATCCCTAGTTAGGGGTTTCAGATAGTCATTACTAGGGTATATCTACTATCTCTTGTCGGTAGGGGGTATTAGTTGAATATAATTACTGAGCAAATAGAACTTTTTGTTAGATTTTTTAGTTTTGTTTGACTATATAAATCTAAATAGATTTGTAAATGACGCAGTTCTTAACTTTTGGACGTGGGTTCAACTCCCACCGTCTCCACCATTTAAAGAAAATTCAAATAATATCGTATTATTTCTGTAATGTCATACTATCAAGTATCTTATCTACAACTAGTAGATCTTCCTCTGATGCATTCATAGAGGCTCCATAGAAGTATGCTTCTCCAGTAAACCCATCAGTATCAGTAAAGTTTAAACCATCAATTGTTAATACTCCTGATACACATGGTGCTTCAAAGTAATCATTATTAGGCTCTTCATCATAGAAGTATGTTAACCCTATCCTTCTAAAGTCTCTATCTAACCATTTAAATTCAGAGTACTGTGTTGAAGTGTAATCTGTAATATTCATAGGTTCGCCTATTTCATCTGCCATAGATTGGTTTAATTCTAAATGAGAAGGATTGTAATCAGAGAACTTTGCATACATAGGGCACCCTATAAATCCAATACCTGAGACTGCTCTTACTGAGAATATCTCTTCAGTACCTTTCTTTATCTTCAAACCTGTAAACCCTTCATATACCGCATCTTCAACTAATGAATCTGTACCCTCTCCATCGTAGTACTCTTCAATACTCCAACCATCTGGGAGTAGGGCTTTTACTGTCTCTCCTTCATACGGAGTCTCTTTTGGTTTATTATTCTCTTCTTTATTTTGATCTGTAATATCTTCTCCTTCATCCTCTTGTAGTAGTACAGTCTTTTTATTGAATAAGGTATCAAATGTTCCATTCTTATACATAAAGAAAAGGGCGAGTATTAGTAGTAAGAAAAGGAGTATAGCGATTATTATTAATAGTACTTTTTGGCTTACACCTTTCTTTTTAGTAGGTTGTACTGTTTGTAATACACTGTTTTGTAAATCGTTAGGGTTATTTTCCATATCTTTAATATCCAAAGATTATATATTAATAGATTACATTGGAGAGAATTGAAAGACAAGAGTTAAAGCTCTACAGGGCATACAGTACCATCATCACAGTATTCTGTATTTTCTGATGTACATGCTTTCTCTGTACATACAGTTTCACCATCATAGCAAAAGCATGTATTACAGCCATCAGTAGAGGGATATGTTTCTTTATCTGCATATGCCCATCCGTTATATTCACATCTATTGGGTTCTCTAAAGAGAGAGGTATTTTCTGTATAGAAGACGTAGCTGACTAACCCTATTGTAATAGTTGCTAATGTAATGATAATACCGGTAAGGAAGCTATTCTTTTTCTCTAATTCATTATCCATATCTTCAATATACTATATTACTAACTACTGTTCTAGAGTTTAACATCTTTACTCTTTACCAGAGAGTAATCCCTTTAGGTTATCCATACTGTTAAAGATATGTACTCTTGAAAGAGATAGACGATTTTTAAGGATATGATCTATTGATCTCCCACAGCTTACTCCGAGAAGATACCCTGCCTCTTTAACATATGGATATCCCTTAGAATCTATCACACAGCCAGGGTAGGCGATAGAGAGAACTTCTTGCCCTGTTGCACCTCTTAAGGTATTTCTACTACCAACTATTTCAGTACTTAGTGTGGATGTATTGTAAACTTTTGTTAGGTCTGGATGTGTACTTGTATGTGAATCTATTATCATTCCACTGTTTGACATCTCTCTTAGTTGATCATATGTAATGAAGGATCTTCCTGTTACTACATAAAAAACTCCTGTTAATCCATATTTTTTAAGTAATCTATATCCATTCTCATACTGACTTTTCGTACTGTCATCAAAGGTTAGCATTACACTCTTTTGAGAAGGGTTAGTAGCCAAGTTTAGCTGATCATACAGTTCATGTGGTGTGATACTTTTATAATTCTTTTTTACTAGATATGCTAACTGTTCTTCGAATATCTCTGGTGTAACATACAAACCTTTAAGAAAAGAGGATCCATCAATAGGCATAGCTTCTATTTGATGATACATAATTATTGGGATTCTAACAGTTCCACCTCTTTGCTCTGTAGGTACTATGTCATACCCTTCATTAAAGTTTTCATCGTTAATTGTAAACTCCTCAGATATTGTAATAGGGGATATGTATATTTTATTTTCTTTTACTACTAATCTCCAATATATATTTCCAGATCTATTCAAGTCAGGACTGTATATTACATCTATCAGATTATTTTTTAATCTACTAGCGGTATTTAAATCTGGGGAGTCTTTTGAGTATGTTACTAAGTCGTTAAGTAGAGTAGTTATGTGTGTAATCTGTCGAGATTTATCTAATTGAGTATTTCTTAATATCCTTAATTTAAAATATGCACTATTTATACTTTCGCTATCTAAATCAATAGCGAAATCTTTAAGTTGAGGGAAGTTACGAATGGTATTACTAGTTACAGAAAGAGGAAGAGTTTTGTATATTGAAAGTTCATCTTTTATATATTCTTGATATATATTACTACTGAGAGTGCCTGTTTCTAATGACTTAGAGAAGATATCTCTATACTGTAGAGGGATATAGCTGGTATCTTTTATGAATTCTGAATCTAGATATATATTTATATATTCTTGAGGAATATAGATAGGAAGATCCTTCTCTATTAGATATGCATATGCAGAAGATATATCTGTTTGGTCACTCTTTACAATACTCTCGCCATACAGAAGTAAAGAGGTTTTCTGATGTTGGGTAAGTGAAATATTTAGAGTGCTGAGTACTGAATCGTAATCTTGTGGGAATTTAGGCAGGTCAGTATCTATACCTACTGTAGTTACAGTATATGAAGGCATCTCTATCTCTTTAATACTTTCTTTTATAGTTGGCTCTGTTACTGTATTAGATTTTGTATGACTGTTTTCTAGAAGATATGCCCCGGAGAGTAGTAGGAGAGATATGAGAAGTCCAAATCTTAAAAGTATAGATGATTTAGAGTGTTCTCTCATTTTAATTCCTTTTATGTAAATTTCTTTTCTGGCGGAGAGGGCGGGATTTGAACCCGCGGTAGGCTTTAAAGGCCTACGACTCGTTAGCAGTGAGTTCCTTTCGACCACTCAGGCACCTCTCCTAAACGCTGTAATTATATCATAATTTTCGGGTGGATATAGATATGGATTTCCTCTAAAATATTACTATGTACTTAGGAGCACATGTATCCTCCAGTGGAGGTATTGAAAATGCAATAAAAGAGGGGGATAAGTATAAGATAAACAGTATACAGATGATGCCTACTGCCCCTATGAGATGGGCTACCAAAAAGATCCCTGATGAGAGTATAGAGGCTTTTGTAGAGGCCCTTAAGGGTAGTGTTGTGAAGAAGATTTTAATACACGGTATATATCTAACCAATTTAGCTAGGAAGGACAAACAACTCTTCCATATGGGTAAGATGGGGTTAGCCGTATATTTAGATTTTGCAAATAGAGTAGGTGAGTTAATTAAAAAGAATGACTTAGATGTTGAGATATTGGGTGTATGTTTTCATCCGGGATCTCAAAAAGAGCTTAACTATGAAGACAGTTTAGAGAGAATATCGTACGGTATAGATTGGGTATTAAATGAGGTAGGAGGAGATCAGTGGTTACTAATAGAGTCTACAGCGGGTACAGGCTCTAACATGGGTAGAAGTTTTACAGAGCTAAAGGGTATGAGAGATGGTAGTAAGGGAAAGGATAGGGTTGGGTATGTTCTAGATACTCAGCATACATACGCTGCTGGATATGATTGGGTTAGTGATATAGATAGTGTGGTAGAGGAGATTGGAGAGACATTAGGGTTTGATAGGGTTAAGGCTATTCATCTAAACGATTCTCTCATGGCTTTAGGTTCTAACAAGGATAGGCATGCTAATCTTGGAGAGGGTAAATTGGGTAAAGATACTGTACACGACATATTGCACAGGAAAGAGTTTAAAGATATTCCTTTCATATTAGAAACTCCAGCATTAAAGAGTTCTACTACAATGGGTGAGGAGATAGAAAAGTTAAAAGAGTTGTCTAAGTAATGAATGTAAATCTAAATGAAAAACAGAAGTTAGCAGTACAACATAAAAAAGGTGCGCTACTAATTATTGCAGGTGCAGGTACTGGTAAGACTGCAGTTATTACACAAAGAATTCTTCATATCATTAATAGTAAGTGGGCTAAGCCTAGTGAGATATTAGCATTAACATTTACAGATAAAGCAGCACAAGAGATGTTAGCTAGGGTAGATGAGAATCTTCCTCTAAGCTATGGGGACATATGGATTTCAACTTTTCACTCCTTCTGTGATCGTATCTTAAGACAGGAAGGCCAATATATTGGTCTTGATACAAACTACTCTATGATGTCCTCTGCAGAAAGCTATATATTCTTTAGGAAGAATCTTTTCAATTTTTCTTTAAAGAAGTTTAGACCGTATGGTAATCCAACTAAGTTCATTGATGACATACTTAAACATTTCTCACGTTTACAAGATGAAGATGTATCTCCTGATGATTACATAGCTTTTGCAAAGAAGTTACCTAAGAGAACAAAAGAACAGAAAGAGGAGTATGAGGATACATTAGAGTTAGCTACTGTATATGAGCAGTATACAGAGTTAAAGATAGAGAACTCCAAGATTGATTTTGGAGATTTAATAATCCTTACCATTAAGCTTTTTAGAGAGAAGCCTAATGTGTTGAAGAGGTATAAAGAGAGATTTAAATATGTATTGGTTGATGAATTCCAAGATACTAATCATACTCAAAATGTTTTAGTTAATATCCTCTGTGGTTTTGATCCTAAGTATGATATTGAGAAGGTAGGTAAGATTAATCCAAATCTTACTGTAGTAGGGGATGATGATCAGGCTATATACAAGTTTAGAGGAGCCGCTATCTCAAATATATTGCAATTTAAACAGTACTACCCTAAAGCAAAGGAGGTGGTTTTAGTTGAAAACTACAGATCTAGACAGGAAATATTAGATAGTGCATATGCATTAATATCGCATAACAATCCGTACAGATTAGAGATAACAGAGAAGATAGAGAAGAGATTAATATCAAGAGTACCTTTTGAAAAGGATGATGATATTGTTAATTTGGTAGTAGCTCAGGATGAAGATAGTGAGGCAGAGTGGATATCAAAAGAGATATTAGAATTGACAGGATATGGAGAGAATATTGAAGGAGAGAGAGCACAGAGGTTTGATCAAGAGGGACAATCTAGATTTGTGGAGTTAGTTCCAGATAGGGAGTATAAATTTAATGATATAGCTATCTTAGTTAGAGCAAATGCACATGCAGATGTGATAATAAAGAATCTTAGATATTTAGGAATACCGTATAAGATTGGTGGTTCAAGAGGTTTGTATTTTAGGGATGAGATAAAGTTCTTAATCTCATTTCTTAAGGTATTGGTTGACTACAAAGATGGTATATCTACATATAAAGTTTTAACATTACCTCAATGGAATCTTTCAGCTAGAGAGTTCATTGAGATAAATAGATTAGCTAGAGAGAATAAGCTATCCATATTAGAAGAGTTAGAGGGATTGTTACAGATAAAGCTAGGAGAGGAGAAAATAGAGACATTTGATCTCTCTACTAGCAATGTATTAGACAAGATACTTTCTGATGATGCTAAAGAGGGGCTAGGAATGTTTCTTAAGATAGTGAATGAAAGTATATTAAAGATTAAGGATGGGAAGAGCACAGGAGAAATACTTTATGATTTTGTACAGGATAGTGGATATTTAGATTCTCTTGTTAAAAAGGGTGACTCACAAGCACACTTTGAGATATCCAATATTTCGAAATTCTTTCACTTAATGCAGGAGTATGAAAAAAATAATGTAGATACCAATATATATGAATATGTAGATTACCTTGATTACAGTATAGAGGTAGGAGATTCTCCATTAGTAGATCTAATGGATATGGCAGAGTATGATGCAGTAAATATTCTTACAGTACATAGCTCTAAAGGATTAGAATTCCCTATTGTATTTTTAGCAAATCTTGTATCTGATAGGTTTCCATCTCAAAATAGAAAGGATACTATCCCAATTCCAGAGGGGTTAATTAAAGAGCAGCTATCTGGACTAGAAGAGAAAGAGGAGCATTTGCAGGAGGAGAGAAGGCTCTTCTATGTAGGTACTACTAGAGCAAAGGAGAAGCTGTATCTTACTGCTGCCAACTATTACGGTGGTGCTAAGCGTAAGAAAAAGGGTAGTATATTTCTACACGAACTTTTAGATAGGGATATTACAGAGGAGTTTGATAAGCCTAAAGTATTAAAAAAAGAAAAGATTACTGATATGTATATACATGAAGAGAAGGAAAATATATTACCTAAAGATCTAAAGATGAACTTAGGTAAGAGAGTTAGTTACTCTCAAATTAATATATACCAGGAGTGTCCTAAGAAGTATGAATATGCATATGTTTTACAGCTACCCTCTAGACCGAATGCTGCCTTCTCATTTGGTACTACAGTGCATAACGCTCTCAAGGATTTCTATACAATAGTTAGAATGTCTAAGGAGGGGTTAGGTTTAACAGAGGGACCATCTAAGGAGGATTTAGTTTCTCTTTTTAAGAAGAATTGGATATCGATAGGGTATGAGAGTAAGAAGCATGAGATGGAGAGGAAGAAGAATGGTGAAAGAATGATGAAGGAGTACTATGAGAAAGTATTTAATGAGAAGCAGACTCCGTATCGTTTAGAGGAATCTTTCACTGTGCACCTTAAAGATAGTACCTTTGTTGGTAAGATAGATAGGATGGATTTAGTAGAGATGAAAGATGGTGTTGCTCATGTTGAAATTATCGATTACAAGACTGGTAAGGAGAAGAGTAAGAGTGATATAAAGAAGGATTTACAATTACCTTTGTACAGTATATTCGCAGAGCGAAGTCTTGGGGTAAAAGTTAAAGCTGCTAAGTATGTATTTGTTGAACATGGTAGTGAGATTGAGGTAGATATCTCGCAGAAGAGAAAAGATCAGGCATTGGAGAATATAGATACTGTTATTGCAGGTATTAAAAGCCAAGAGTTTGGTGCTACTCCTGATATGTTTAAGTGTAAATATTGTGATTACAGGAACATATGTGAGGATGCTATTTTATAATTGGGTTTAATATATTACTTATTTCTAGTATAATTGCGCATGTTTAGAACAAATATATATGCAAATTCACTAAGTGATGCTCTTAAGGGAGTAAATGATCTTTCAGAAGCTTCTGATGTTGGTAGCTTTATGGACTCTATTATCTCTCTAGCTATACCATTAGCAGTATTCTCTGTCTTCGTACTCTTAGTCTTTGCTGCATATCAACTTATGACAAGTAAAGGGGACCCAGATAAGCTTAAGCAGGGTAAAGAGGTTATAACGAACGCCATTATTGGTTTCCTCTTTATACTAATGTCTGTTGCTATACTTCTTTTAATAAGTAATTTGTTTGGAATAAATATTAGTGGAAGTTAAGAATAAAAATATAATACCTTTAGGTGTAACAATAGGGGGATACTCATTTGAAGCACCTGCATTGAAAGAGGGTTTTACTACAGTAGAGGGAGTTATGGATATTGTTGTATTTGGATTAAATACTCTTGTAGGTTTAGCAGCTCTTGTTGCAGTAGCTATGATTATATATTCTGGTTTTACATTTATCACAGCAGCTGGGGATCCAGAGAAAGTTCAGAAAGGTAGTGGTGCATTAACTGCTTCTATTATTGGATTAATCATAGTATTTATAGCTAGAATAGTTGTAGTCTTCCTATTAGAAAATATATTGGTCTAAGGTGTTGCATTAGCCTTAGTACTATCATATAATCAAATGCTAAATATAAAATATTATATATACAAAATGAAGAATCCTTTAGCAAAAATATCAGGTGGAGCACTTGCTCTTTATGTAGGTTTTACAGGACTAGTAGGTCAAGCTTTTGCACAAAAGAAAGCAAGCGAATGGATCGGTGGTATTGAAGGCGTAGATTCAAGCTTAGACTCTTGGGTAGTAGTAATGCTTAACTGGGCTATTGGATTAGCAGCTTTAGCTGCAGTAGCAATGTTAGTAGCAGCAGGTTTTATGTTTATTACTGCTAATGGTGATGAGGGTAAGGTAGAGAAGGCAACAAAGACATTAACATTTGCAATCATTGGACTTGTTGTATGTTTCATTGCTGTAATGCTTGTAAGATTTGTATTAACAAGTTTCTTACAGTAATTTTTTGAATTTAAACTAGGGCCCGCTTGGGCCCTTTTTTTTACTATTATGAACATAGATTTAAACAACATAACTACGGTAAGTCATGTAGATTTTGCAGGCTTTATTATAGAGATCCTTAATTGGGCTATTAATTTATCAGCTATTTTAGCTGTAATCATGATTGTAGCTGCAGGGTTTCAATATATCATCTCTATGGGAGATGAAAAGAAGATAGCTGCTGCTAACAAGTCATTGATATTTTCCTTAGTTGGAATGATACTGGTATTTCTAGCACCTTCTGTTATACAATTCATCATAGATAACTTTTTGGGAATGTAACTGTGATAGAAAAGATAGTACTAAATATTAGTAAACTGTTTGCATCTCCTATATTTGCTCAAAACGATGATGCTCCTCCACCTAAGATAGAGCTTATCTTTGGTCCAATAGAGAATATCTTTGATATGTTTCTTCCAATTGGGGCATTAATAGCAGTAGCTATGATTATCTATGGTGGTTATCTATACATCATCTCTGGAGGAGATCCTGCTAGAAAACAGTTAGCACAGGGTACACTTACTTGGTCAGTAATAGGTTTAATATTTCTCTTTCTAATTAAGGGTATATTAACACTTATAGTAGACTTCATAGGTGCATAGCTTGGTCTTTTTCTTACACATGCTATAATTTGTTTAATGTCTAAGTACAAAACTGTCCAACAATTTGTAATGTTTTTACTGTTTTTCTCATTTCTCCTTTTTTTTGTTTCTAACCTTTCTTCTTCTGTATATTCAGGACCTGCAGAGGATCTAGAAGCAGAGATTAATAGAAAGACAGAGGAGTTAAACAAAAACAAGAGTACTCTCTCCGCTATTGAAAAAAGAATTGCAGAGATTAGCGGTAGTAATTACTCATTAACAGAGAAGGTTAATCTTTTAAATGCAGAGATTACAAAATTACAAGAACAGATAGATGTTAAAGCGACTGAGATAGATGAAAAGTTAAAACTTATCGCAGAGAAAGAGGAGTTACTTAATCTTAAGAAAGAGCTTTCTGATATGGTTTCTTCCGAACTATATATGCAATCAAGGCATGGTGGTAGTCAATTACTTCTTTCTTTTACTAACTTAGAGAATCTTTTACAGAATCTCTTTATTAAAAAGACAGCTATTTCAATACTTAGAAGTGATATAGAGAAGATAAGTGGGGAGTTTTCATCATTAAGTGATATGAAAGAGGGTTTAGAGAATGAGAAATTAGATTTAGATACACAGAAGAAAGATTTAGATGATTCATATGCTTTAGTATTAGCAGAGAAAGAGAAGATACAGAAGGAGTTAAATGCACATTTAGCTACTAAAAAGAATGTAGTTAAATCTATTAATGGTCTTTCTGCAGAGCTATCAGATTTACAGTATCAGTTAATAATTGCAAGACAGGGAGGTACTTATGTAAATATAGATTCTGTACCTGTTAGTGGAGATTATAACTCTACATTGGCAGGTTTTAATGCGAATGCACCTGCAGGCTCGTTCGGAGTATTTTCAATAGGGGCATATACACACAGAAATGGTATGAGTCAGTGGGGGGCAAGAGCTAGAGCTAATGCAGGGCAGAGCTATCAACAGATACTTAATGCCTACTATCCTGGTAGAGCATTTAGAACAGACACTGTTGTAATCTCTGGAGTAAGTGAGAATATAATGAGCAGTATACCGACTACTACATACGGGACTTTGAATTTTGAGGATGATTATCTATTAAGGCTTAATGAGGTCCCTGAATCATGGCCTATGGAGGTATTAAAAGCTCAAGCTATTGCTGCAAGAACATATGCAATTAACTATACCCAAAATGGTAGGAAAGCTATTTGCACAAGTGAAAGCTGTCAGGTAGTTGGTGCTGGTCAAAAAACTGGTGCTTGGAAAACTGCAGTTCAAGCAACTAGGGGAGTAATACTTACTGATGGAAATGGTTCTGCATTCTCTGCTCAGTATGCAGCTGTACATGGAGGTTGGGGTAATCAGATTGGCTGGGATACTACGGATGGCTCTGGTAGTGGGGATTGGATGGGTAGAGCATGGGATAGGCTATCCAATGTCTCATGGTTTTATAAAGTATGGTATAGGCAAACATACAGTGAATCTAGCTCTACATGCGGAAGAAGTCCATGGCTATCTCAATCAGAGATGGCAGATCTTGTTAATATATATCAAATATGGAAAGCAAGTGGTGGAAATGATTCAAGAGTATATCCTGTAATAGATGGATGTCATGTTAACAAAGGGCAGTATACTCATGCAGATGCAAGATCTCTTGCTGCAAAGCCTGTAACTTCTATTTCCTCTGTTATTGTGACTAGTAGTAATGGTTCTACTGGTACTGTAATTTTTGGAACAAATGCAGGTACAATCAGTATGACTGGTAATGAGTTTAAAACAATATATAACTTACGAGCTCCAGGGCATTTAAGAATACCTCAAAGTAGCTTTGTACATATAAATATACATAAGAAGTAAAGATTAAATGTATTGTTAAATAGGGGATTTCTATGATATCCTAATTATATGGATAAACCTAAGAGAAATATTCCTAAGAAATTTCAGAAATCTAAGAAATCATTTGTAGATAGGGTATATCTTGAATCGCAGAAGAGTAGTTTTAATAATGTATCTGCATTCCCTAAAGGTATTAGCTTCTATGGTAAGGATAGTGATGAGGATATTGTATTGGTTGTTAGAGCCCATTGGATAGCATATTTACCAGATCTCTTTGTAATACTCTTAGTTCTTCTCTTACCAGTACTACTACTTTTTCTCTCTGGATTTTATCCATTAATAGGGACTCAAGTACTATATATTGGAATGATTATTCTCTCCATTGGTGTTGCATTCACACTACTGCTATCTACACTACTTAAGTGGTATTACACAGTTAACATTATTACAGATCAAAGAATTGTAGTAATTAAAATGAATAACGCATTCCATCATTCATACGCAGAGACACAGTTAGAGAAGATAGAGGATATGACACATCACCATTTAGGCTTTCTTGGAACTTTCTTTGATGTAGGAGATGTAGAAATAGATACTGCAGGCCATGGAGTAGACTTTGTACTAAGGATGTTACCAAGACCAAGAGAGATGCAAGATATTTTAAATGATCTGCTTGAGATGAAGCAGAAAGGAGATATATAGTATGGAGAGTATATATGAACAGCTTTTTACAAACAGTTTAACCCTTTCTCTTAATTTAGGAGATATACTGAAAATTCCTCTTGTAGTTATCTTACTAGCTAATATCTTCTACTCCTTTATGTTAGTGCTTAAGATTAAAGTATTAATAGATACGATAGGGACACGCAGTAGTGGTAAGATAAAGAAAATAGGGTATTTAAATCTAGGTATATCAATAGTAATAGGGATATTAGCAACCTTTATAATTCTATTAGGATAATATAAATGAGTGTAGCTGCCTCTCAATATTTAAACAATTCAAATACAGGTAAATCTTTTACAGGAGTATTCCACTATACAACACCTGTTAGAGGTAAGCATGATTCAGCTGTAGAGATATACGGCTTACTCTCTGTTAAGAGTGAAGTAGAGATCCCTGGTGCTAATATTGCTAAATTCGCATGGAGTGGTATTGTAGATGGGTTTGAATATTCAAAGACAGACTCTATAAATGAGGCTCTTAAGGTTGCACTTACAGAGTCAACTAGAAGAATTAAACAGTTAATTGCAAATGATAAAAATATTTCTTCTCACGGTGTAAATATTAACTTCTCTGTTTTTGTATCTTGTTCAAAAGGATTGTATGTTGGCTCTCTTGGTGATTGTGATATATATATCTATAAAAAAGATAGGCTTGTAGATATACATGAGATGTTAAGTAAAAAGAGTGCAAAGACTGCTGGGTTGATAATAGAGGAAGAGGATATACTTTTTTCCTCAACTAAGGGTTTTCTTAAAAGAAATATTGAGAAATTAACAGGGCTATCAAATAAAAAGGATTTGTTAGAAGCATTAGATAGTATTGCTCATAAACTAGAAGATGATGAGGGACTTCTCATACTAACAGAAGATGAGGAGAAACCTAAAGAGGAGGAAGTAGTTCTTGAGGAGAAGATAGTAGAGAATGAATTAGACTCCGACTATATTCCTACTCAAAAAGAGAGTGTAGTAAAGAAGGATATAAAAGAGAGAGATTTGAAAAGTTTGTTAATTGCCTTTAAGAGTAAGAGTATACTCTTTCTTAAACCTCTATTTCTTAAATTAAAATCAGCATTACTTTCTCTAAAAGATTCTCTTAAGAGAGTTAAAATAAAGAATCCTTTCTCTAAGAGTATTCTAAAGATAAAGGATAGCTTAAAGAATAAAAGATGGTTTAAGAGAATATCTGCAAAAGTTTCTCAATCAGATCTTAATAGTAGTAAAAAGGCTCAGTTTAAGGGTTTTAAAGTAGATGGGTATATGATAAAGAATAAGAAGATAGAGAGATTTAAGATTCTCTTCTTTATCATTCTGGCAATAGTTGTAATTGTTGGTGGAGTTAAATTTACTATTGATCAGAAAGAGGCTAGAAGGATTAGTAATGAGGCAAATGCGGTATTTACTACTGTAGAGGGTCTTGTTAAAGATGCAGAGGAGAAAGCTCCTACTGATAGGGCTACTTCTGAGACTCTCATATTTAGAGCAGCAGATGAATTAAAGAAAGTGCCTGAGAATTTAAGAGAGAAAGATACTATTAAGTTTGAAGACCTTAAGAGTAGGGTACTTGCTTTGCAAGATGTGCTGTATAAGAGAGTAGGACTAGTTGATTCAGATGGCTCTATAGAGACATATATAGAAACAAGGCTGGCATTTGGAGAGGGTTCCAAGCCAAGTGATATTGCTATGTATTCTGATAGTAAAGGTAATGAGTATCTTCTTGTTACAGATCCTTCTTTGAAGGGTGTCTTCGCTATCTCTTTGTATGATAAGGAGGTTAAACGTCTCTCAGATAGCAATTCAGTACTTCAGGAACCTGCAATGCTGTATATAGGTAAGAGTGGACTCTTTGTGCTAGATACTCGTGTTGGTGTCGTAAAAGCGGAGTTTGATGATAATGGATGGTTTAAGCCTTTCGTTAAACTTACAGGTTTAGGTATAGAGAATATTGGAGCTAAGGATATAGCTGAGTTTGCGGTTTTAACAGACATAGATAATGTATATATTTTAGATAGAGGGGAGAAAGCATTACTTAAATCTTCAAACTTTGGATCTGGGTATGGTCTCTCTTTTGCATATATAAAGGATGATTCATTTGCACAGGCAAATGATATATTGGCTGACTTGAGTGTATACATATTAACATCAGGTTCTACTGGGTTGCATAGGTATATATATAGCTATTTTGAGAGTAAAATGATACCTTCACCTTTAGAGATATTAGGTCTAGATGGAGAGATTAAGAATCTAACCTATGGCTATACAAGAGGAGAGCTTAGTTTCGATTTATATCTTTTTGATAAAGAGGATAGAAGAGTTATGAGATTTGAGAAACCAATAGAGGGTGGGGGAGAAGTTAGACATCCGAATCAAGCTTTACTAAAGAATCAGTATATCTATAGAGGTAGTAGAGAGAATGTATGGTCTGAAGTGAATGATTTGGTTGTTACAAAGGATCAGAAGACACTGTATATATTAGATTCTTCAATTATATGGAAAGTTAGGTTATAGCCTTTTAATGGTGATATAATCGCTTATGAGAATTATTAATAAAAAAGCGTTATACAATTATGAAATCTTAGAGAGATTTGAAGCAGGTATTGTATTAACTGGCTCTGAGGTAAAAGCAATAAGGGATAGTAGGTGTAATTTAGGGGATGCTTTTGTTAAGATAATCTCTGATGAGCTGTGGGTCGTTAATATGGATATACCTAAGTATAAATATGATGGTTCTTCTGATTATGATTCTGCAAGATCAAGGAAATTGCTTGTTAAAAAGAAAGAATTAACGTATTTTGAGAGTAAGATGAAGCAAGGAAATCTTACCCTTATTCCTCTTAGTGTGTACAGTAAGGGAAGAAATATTAAGGTAGAAGTAGGCTTAGCTAGAGGTAAGAAAAGGTATGAGAAAAAGCTGAAAGAGAAGGAGAGAGATTTAGATAGAGAGCTACTATTGGAAAAAAGAAAATATATGATATAATTATTATAGGTTATGGCAGAGATAAAAGAATTACAACCAAAGAACAGCTTTTCAGTAGAGGGACCACACTCTTCAGAAGGTCCATCTTTTGAAGTTGGAACTGAAGCAAGAGCTGTTACTCCTACACAAGAAATCAAACCTACTGTGCAGGCAGAGAGAGCTGATGTAAAAGAAATAGATTCTCAAGTACAGGAATCTTCAATTAGAGTAAATACTTCCAAGGTAAAGACTTTTGATATTAATGCTCCGATTAAAGATGGTAGTACATGGTTAGATATATTAGAAGCAAAAAGGGTAGGAGAAGAACTTCCTCAATAACCTCTCGATTACACTTTCTAAGTATGATATCCTTTCTATAGAGATTGTTTAAGCTGTCCATTCTTTTATGAAACCATATATTTTTGCTCAAATAGGTCCAATGCCAAATAATTCTCAGCAAGAGATTATCATTGCTGACCCAAGAGAGTATCCAAAAGATTCATATGATGAGTTTAATAACTCTGGTATTACCATTCCATGGGGATGGATTTTCTTCTTTCTCTTCTTTATTGGTCTTGTAGCATTAGCTTTCTTCAAAGTAAGAAGTAAGTTACTTAAAAAAGATAGGGATGATAAAGCGAAGGAGTGGGTACTTTACGAGGTAAGAGTCCCAAGAGGGAACGAGACAGAGATAGGGGTTGCAGAGAAGATGTTTGCTAATCTTGTAGGTATTGGTGGTAAGGGTAAGGGTGTAGCAGAGAGGTTTACTGTAAATAACAGTATTAGTTTTGAAATAATGGCTGTACCTGGAGAGATAAAGTTCTTTGTATATACTCCTCTTAATTTAGCAGATCTAGTTGAAAAGCAGATATTAGGTTCATACCAAGATGCTGAAGTTAAGAAGGTTGATGATTATAATATTTTTAATAAAGATTCTAAGGTAGCATTTACACGCTTAGAGCTTGATGATGAGACATACTGCCCTATAAAGGTATTTGATGATTTTACAGGAGATCCTCTTGCGAATGTATTAAGTACACTCAGTAAAATGTCTGATAATGAGGGAGCTATGGTACAGATAGTGATCTCCCCAAGTGATAGTAAATGGCAGAAGAATGGTTCTAGTTTTGTAAAGAAGGTTGAGAATAATAATCAGGATCCCGAAAAGAAGAAGATTAATGTAAGTCAGGAGAAGTTACAGGGTATTAGTAAGAAGGTTTCTAAGAATGGGTTTAAAGTAGATATTAGAATTGTTACAAATGCTCCAGATGAATCATTAGCTAAGATGCATTTAGATAATATCATTGGTGCTTTCGATCAGTTTAGTAACCCTGGTATAAATAGATTTAAGAAAGTAGCAGTTAAAGGTAAGGAGAAGGAGAGGGAGTTTATGTTAGATGTGATATATAGAAGAACATCTTTAGAGAGTGGTAGTATTTTAAATGTAGAGGAGTTAGCAACCCTTTATCATTTTCCTAACAAAGAGATTACAACACCTAATATTAATTGGTTACTTGCAAGGGAGATACCTGCGGATAATACAATTAGTTCTAATATTAAATCTAAAGATACAATATGGGTGGGTAATAATGTGTTTAGAGATAAGACAAAGGCTATATGTTTTCAAAGAGAGGATAGAAGAAGACACTCCTATATACTTGGTCAAACAGGTTCAGGTAAGTCTTGGCTTATGACAAGAATGATCGTTCAGGATATATATAATGGAGATGGTGTCTGCTTTATAGATCCTCATGGTCAAACAGCTGAGATGATTTTAGAACGTATTCCACCAGAGAGAGTGGAGGATGTAATCTACTTTAATGCTGCGGACTTTGAAAGACCTTTTGGTCTTAACATTATGGAGTATTACAATGAGCAGCATATGCATCAGATTGTTAATAGTTTCATTGCTCTCTTAATCCGTCTATTCGATCCACATAATCAGGGATATGTAGGGCCAATGATGCAACAGGCCGTTAGAAACTCTATGCTAACTGCTATGAGTGAGAAGGGTTCTACATTAATAGAAGTTGTTAGAATACTGCAAGATGAGAAATGGGTACAGGAGAAATGGTTACCTTTAGTTAAAGATGAATTAGTTAGAAGATATTGGATAGATCAGGTTGCTAAGACAGATCAGAAGACTAAATCAGAGAGTCTTGGTTACTTTATTTCTAAGTTTGATAAATTTACAACAAACTTAGCTATTAGAAATGTAATAGGGCAGTCTGAATCATCGTTTGATTTTAGAGAGGTTATGGATAATGGGAAGATATTAATTGTGAATCTTGGAAAAGGTTTACTAGGGGAGGAGAATATGTCATTCCTTGGCTTACTGTTAGTTCAAAAGATGTTAGCTGCTGCTCTAAGTAGAGAGAATGTGGCTGAGGATAAAAGAAGAGACTTCTTCTTCTATGCTGATGAGTTCCAAAATTTTGCAACCGATGAATTTACCTCAATCCTTTCTGAAGCAAGGAAGTATAAATTGAATCTTACTCTTGCACATCAATATATTGGTCAGCTTCCAGAGAATATTAAGGGTGCTGTATTTGGTAATGTAGGCTCTCTATTTGTTGGAAGATGTGGGTCAGAGGATGCTAACTTCTTAGAACCACAGTTTGAATCATATGTTAAAGCTACAGATTTGATAAATCAGGGTACTGCACATTACTATGTAAAGATGCTAAATGAAGGTTCATATCCAGGGCCTTTCTCTCTTGATGCTAGATATGGTCCTAAATTCCCAGAGAGTGGTTTTGATATGAAAGCTAATCCAGAGGTTGCAAGAATTATTAAAGAGATGTCTAGACTAAAGTATGGTAGAGATGTGAATATCGTAAATATGGATATTAACAGAAGATCTGACTTAGAAAGAGTGGAGGAAAAGGAGCCTCAATCTCCTACAGGTTTCCCTCCTATCAATTTTTAGTAAGGTACTGCACAAATCCTCAAGTTTCTGGTAAAATCGCATGTACTCGTATGGGAGTATAGCTCAGGTGGTTAGAGCACGGTTCTTATAAAGCCGAGGTCGATGGTTCAAACCCATCTACTCCCATTTAAAGCCAGGCTTGGCAAACCTATAAGGTTGGGAATATCAGTTATATCCTTTAGATAGTGAAAAAGAGGTGTTTAGGCTTAGAGATCTTTTAAGCTTTTCTCTGCTTCTGGCTTATTATCATCTACTAATCCTAGATATTTCTCTGTAGTAGAGAGTCTTTTATGTCCTACTAACTTTGAAACAGTTACCAAACTAACACCATTTGCTAGGTGGTGTGCAATGAATGTATTTCTTAAATCATTTACTTTTGCATTCTTAATTCCTGCTCTCTCAAAAGCTTTATCTATTGTAGTTCTAATATTTCTTACTAATAGAGGTCTACCATTTTTAGTAACGTAAAGAGTATCCTCTTCTGTCTCAGGTCTAATCTCTAAGTATTCGTCAATAGCTTTCTTTGCGGATTTATTAATAGGTACCTTTCTAGCAGGATGACTACCCGATGCTTTTATATAGATATAGTTGATTCCATCCTTTGTATTCCTAACATCCTCTAAAGTAAGAGTAGCTAACTCTCCGATTCTAATACCTGTTTGAAGTAGTAGCTCAACAATAGAGTAGAGCCTTATGTCAACCCTACTTACATCTCGCAATGCTCTATACTCCATTTCAGAAAGTACTCTTGGAGGTTTAGTTTCAAACTTTGGATGTGCAAGCTTCTCTGCAGGGTTATCCTTAATATGTGTATTCTCAAGTAGGTATCTATAGAAGGTTCTTGTACTGTTAATTTTTCTTGAGATACTTTTTGGTGTGTAGTTATTATCCTGTAGGTGTTTCTTATATGCCTCTAAGTCTTCTATAGAGGTCTGTGACAATCTCATTATTCCTCTAGAGGAAAAATAGTTTAGGAGCTGTTCTACATCTTTTGCATATGCTATGACTGTGGCTTCAGACCTACCTTTGTTCCTTAATTCTTCTGTAAAAAGTTCTTGTTGTTTGGCAAAATCTGGGTTTGTAATTTTTTCCAATATATCAAACAATCAATTTAAAAGTAGCCTAGTATATAAACTATGAGATTATAGCATCCCTTGGTAAGCAATATCAATAATAAAAACTATGGATTGTTTTTGATGAGTTTCCCTTATTCTGGTAATATTTTTATATGAGCAAAAGAATCAGATTTAAAAAGAGTAGGAAAGGTGATAGCAGTAAGCATAACTCTGAGTTACCTGAAATTTTTAATTCAATCTTTTTTAAGGGATTGTTAATAGGAATATCTATCTTTATTACAATCACTGTATATAATTCTGCAAAGATAACTGTTCAAAAGTTAGAGATATTAAAACAGGCAGAGAGAGAGGTTCAAGAGTTAAGGATTCAAAATCTTTATCTATCACTTGGTATTAAAGATATGTCTACAGATAGATATCTAGAGAAAGAGGCAAGAGAGAGATTAAATTTTGGTGATACGGGGGAAATACTGTTTGTGATACCAGAGAATGTTCTTGAACAGGCTCATATCCAAGTATTAGAAATAACAGAGGAGAAGGGTACATATGAACCTGGACAGAGAGTAAATATAGAAGATTGGGTGAGCTTTCTAGAGAGAGGAATTTGAATTAGGGCTTCAGTTAAGGTATAATCACAACTGCAATATCGCGGGGTAGAGCAGTGGCAGCTCGTCAGGCTCATAACCTGAAGGTCGTTGGTTCGAATCCAACCCCCGCAACCAGATTTCCCTTATATTTTTCTATAATTTCTTCTTGGAACAGAGGGGATATTATGATAAAATCAGCTTTGGTATAAGATTTTAAGTACACAGATATGCCATTAACAGATCAGCCAGTAAAAGGAATGTATATTGTAGAAGATAATAGATTCTTCTATTTACAAGATAGAAAACTTAAAACGCAGGGTAGGCAAGGAGGCCTTATTATTATGCGTATGAAAGCATTAGATAATGGTCAAATTATTAATAAAACTATTAAATCAGGTACAAAGGTAGAGTATATAACTCCTGAAACAAAAGAGGTTCAGTATCTTTATAACGATAATTCAAATGTCTACTTTATGGATATGGAAAGTTATGAAAGTATCTCTATTCCTAAAGATGTAATAGGTGAATATATAAACTATCTTAAAGAGGGAGAGTCAATTCTCATATTAACATATGAAGGCAAGGTATTAAGTGTAAAGGAGAATCCATCTGTAATATTAGAGGTAACGGAGGCTGATGAGGCTGTAAAGGGAAACACAGCTAATGCAGCAACAAAGAAAGTTACAGTAGAGACAGGATACAGATTAAATGTCCCCCTCTTTATCAGAAAAGGAGATAAAATTAAAATTAATACTGAAAGCGGTACATACAGTAGTAAGGCAAATTAAGTATAGTTTTGGTATGGTATAATTGTTGGATTACTAAGGTGGGATAGCTCAGTTGGTTAGAGCATGGGACTCATAAACCCAAGGTCGGTGGTTCGATTCCACTTCCCACTACCACCCTTCTAAATTTTTTACGAGAAATATGAAAAAGAGTAAGAGTCAATCAATTAACAATGTAATAAGGATTAAGCCTAAGAAAAAAGGTCTCTCATGGAGTTCCATTATCGTATTCTTTGTACTTTCAATAATGTTAACAGTAGGTATTAATTCTTTCCTTAGTATTGGAAGTAGGGGAGAGGAGGTTTCTTTAAGTGAAATAGTAAATGATATTTCAGAAGGTGAGTATGAAAAGGTTGCTCTTAAAGATGATATGGTATCCATCACTATAAAAGATCAAAAGGATAAAACAGAGATTAAAAAGTATGCACTACTTCCTCAGGGTGTAGATTTTTACTCTATGCTTGCAGATGCAAATGTAGATATTAAAACATTAAAGAATGACTACTATGAACCTCAATTAGGTATTACTTTTGGAGACATTGTCTCTATCGTTTTCCTTGGTGCAGGCTTAGTGTTGATATATATCTTAATTAAGAATATGCAACAGTCTGGTGGTAAGATAATGGATTTTGGTCAGAGTAAGGCTAGATTACTTTTTGGTAAGAAGAGTGGTACTACATTTGACGATGTAGCTGGTATAGAGGAAGTAAAAGAAGAGTTAACAGAGATAGTAGATTTTCTTAAGAATCCTAAAAAGTATGCAAATATTGGTGCAAGAATTCCAAGGGGAGTACTGCTTGCAGGTGCGCCTGGTACAGGTAAAACCCTCTTAGCAAAGGCTGTTTCTGGTGAGGCAGGAGTTCCATTCTTTCATACCTCTGGTTCTGAATTTGAAGAGATGTTAGTTGGAGCAGGGGCTTCTAGAGTAAGAGATCTTTTTACTAAGGCAAGAAGAGCAGCTCCTTGTATAATCTTCATTGATGAAATAGATGCAGTTGCTAAAAAGAGAGGTACTGTACTTCATTCTGGGGCTGGAGAGCAGACATTAAATCAGATACTTGTTGAGATGGATGGTTTAGAGCCAAGAGAGAATGTGATAATTTTAGCAGCAACTAATAGGCCTGATGTATTAGATCCTGCAATATTAAGACCAGGGAGATTTGATAGGACAGTTATTGTCCATATGCCTGATTACAGTGGTAGAAAGGAAATTATTAAGGTTCATGCAAAAGATAAGAAATTTGAAGATGGTGTAGACCTTGATATTATCGCTAAAAAAACAATAGGTTACTCTGGTGCGGACTTAGAGAATCTTTTAAATGAAGCTGCAATTATGGCAGCAAAAGAGGATAGGAAGAAGATAGGTCAGGATGATTTGTTAGAATCATATCTTAAAGTAAAGTTAGGTAGGAAGAAGAAAGGTCAGATTAGTGAAGAGGATATAAAGCTAACTGCGTATCATGAGGCAGGGCATGCAATAGTATCAAAGTTCACAAAGCATTCTACTCCTGTAGAGCAAGTCTCCATCATCCCTAGAGGTATGACAGGGGGCGTTACAGTGTACCTTCCAGAGGATGATAAGAAGCATACGTACAAAGATGAATTAATAGCAAGTTTGACCTCAGCAGTAGGTGGTAGAGCCGCAGAGGAGATATTCATTGGAAGAATAAGTACAGGAGCATCTAGTGATATAGAGCAAGCTACATCAATTGCAAGAGAGATGGTTACACAGTACGGTATGTCCGATAAGTTAGGAATGGTCAAGTATGGGGATGTAGAAGAGACAAAGCATTTAGGATACTCATACGGAGGTGGTAAAGACTTTAGTGAGAAGTATGCAGAGCTTATCGATGAAGAGGTTAAATCTTTAATGGAGAATGCAATGAAAGATGCAAAGAAGGTTCTAAAAGAGAATAAGGTGTATGTAGAGAAATTAGTAGAGCTTCTTTTAGAGAAAGAGGTTGTAATTAAAGAGGAGTTTGATTCTATATTCACACAGTAGTAGATATCCTTCTAGGTCTTTAGTAAAATACTGTTATGACAATAGTAAATGGTAATAAGGATGTATTTTTGGCTATAGATGCAAATGCGATTGTTCACAGAGCATTCCATGCATATCCATCTACACTTCAAACAGATGAAGGTATACAGGTAAATGCTGTATACGGTTTTACTTCGATGCTTCTGGATGCTATAAAAATGTTTAATCCTAAGTACGTTCTTTGTGCCATGGATACAAGTAAACCTACCTTTAGACACACCATATATTCTGATTACAAGGCTACTAGAAAACCAACAGATCTTTCTTTGGTAGACCAGTTTCCTTTAGTAGAAGAGATTCTAAAAGCATTTAATATCCCTGTACTTAAAAAAGAGGGGTATGAAGCAGATGATATTCTCGGAACAATCTCAAAATATGTATATGAAGGGACTTGGAGTAGTGAGAACATAGATTTATACATACTCAGTGGTGATAGAGATCTGTTGCAGTTAATCAATCCTAAAACATATATATGTTTACCAAATGGAAATTTCAAAAATATTGTTATTTACGATAGAGATAAAACCTATGAGAAGTTTGGTTACTACCCAGAGCAGGTTGTAGATTACAAAGCTATGGTAGGGGATAGTTCTGACAATATCCCTGGAGTAAAAGGTGTGGGTGATAAAACAGCACTTGACCTATTAAAAAGGTTTGAGACATTAGATGGTATATACAAGAATATAAATGAGGTAGAGGGAAGGTTTAAGAATCTTTTAGTAGAAGGTATAGAGCAAGCAGAGTTTAGTAAAGAACTTGCTACAATTGACAGAGACGTAGATATAGATATTCATATGACAGATTGTGTATTAAAGAATTTAGATAGGAAGTTACTAACTCATACATTTAAAAAATATGCATTTAAATCCCTTATAAAGAAGTTAGATGATATTTTTGGTAAAGAAGAAATACTTTCTGATTACTCTCAATTAGATATGTTTAATGCCTCTAGTAGTGAGTACAAATGGGATATGCAAGAGGAGATAGAGAGAGCTATAAAGTCTTCTGATGATATAAAGGTTGTATATATTAATGAACAGGAGTCATACAACAAAGAGGCTTTTCTTTTTGTTCAAGTACTTGATGAGGATAAGAGTAAGCAGTATTTCCTGTCTAAAATATTTAATATAGTGCCCTTACTTAGTGGTAAGAAGGTTCTCTTCTATAACTTTGAAGAGTTAGTTAGCCTCTATAATATAGATCTAAGTATAAAGTACTCTCTTTTCTTTGATGTATTACTTACTCAGCATGTTCTTAGCTCTGAGAAAAGAGACTCTAAAATGAGAGATATTGCCTTTGATTACTCCACTAAAATATTAGAAGAGAAGATATCTCCTTACCAGTGTGAGTTAGTAATGGATGTTTTGGAAGATACATATGTAGCACAGATGGAGCAGATAAATAACTTAGAGCTGTATGAGTATGCTAAAGATAGTATAAAGAGATATCTTGGAGTGAAAGAAAGCCTAATATTAAATGTCCTTAGTAAGATTGAAATACCTACCTCTATTATTCTTTCTGGTATGGAAAGAAGAGGTATACAGTTAGATTGGGAGAAGGTATCTAATCTCCGAGAAGAGTTAAGAAGCGAGACAGAGAAAGTGAGCATGATTATTTATAATATCGTAGGTCATGAATTTAATATTAATTCTCCTAAACAGCTCTCTGATGTACTGTACCAAGAGTTAAGCTTACCAAAACAGGTTAAAAGTAGTACAAAAGAGTCGGTATTAAGAGGAATGTTAGGATTGCATCCAATAATTGAACATCTTCTTTACTACAGAGAGATTACTAAAATACAGAGTACATATGTTGAACCTTTATATATGAATAGTGAAGCAGATAGTAATGGTAAATACTCTGTACATACTGATTATAAACAAACAGGTACTACCTCTGGTAGATTCTCATCTGTAAATCCTAATATGCAAAATTTACCTTTAGAAGGAGAGTGGGCTAGAAGAGTTAGAGAGTGTTTTGTAGCAAGAGATGGTTTTAAACTACTTGCTATGGATTACTCTCAAATGGAGCTTAGAATTATGGCAGATCTTGCTAATGATAAACTCCTTATCCAAGACTTTATTAATGGTTTAGATATTCACTCTGCAACAGCAGCGAGAGTATTAGATAAGAAACTAGTGGATATTACTCATAAAGAGAGAAGTTTAGGTAAAACAGTTAACTTCGGAATGATCTTTGGACAGACACCCTTTGGTTTGGCATCTCTTCTAGGTATAGATAGAGAATTAGCGGGTAAATATATAAATGCATACTTTGAAAACTATAAAGGAGTAGAGGAGTATATGAGAAAGATAGAGTTTGAGGCATTTGAAAGAGGCTATGTGCAGACAATATTTGGAACAACAAGAAATATTTCCGCTATTAGATCTAGAAATCAAAGAACAAGAGCAGCAGCAGCAAGAGAGGCTATAAATATGCCTATACAGGGCAGTGAGGCAGATATTATGAAATTTGTAATGGTGAGAATAGCGGAATATATAGAAGAGAGACATAAAGAAGAGGCTTTTATCATTCTTCAAATACATGATGAGATAGTTATGGAGGTTAAAGAAGATATCATCGAAGAGTTCTCTCAGGATGTTAAAGACATTATGTTAACAACAGTAGAGCTTCAGGTACCATTGGATGTTCATTTGTCCATAGGAGATAGGCTTTCGGATTTAAAATAAGTGAGTATAGATATGTTTAAAAAAATTGTCGGTTTTATATTCTCCTTTATAGGTATTCTTCTTCTCCTTCGATATATAACTAAGAAAGAGAGAGTTACAACATTAGAAACAGAAAGGGAGGATATTAAGGATAAGCAGAGTGATACTATTGAAGCTTTAATAAAGGAAAATAGTAAGGTCTTAAATAAAAGACAGGAAGAGATATTAAAGCTGTATAGGAAAAGATTTATACTTTTACCCTCAGATATCTACGCTATTGACCCTTCTTTATCAACTAGAACCTTTAGAAGAGATATGACTCATCTTGTTAGCTTAGGTATGGTAATACAAGAGGGTAGTACAAAAGATACCCGTTATATATTAAAAAAGTAATATGAAATATTTTCAACTTGCAAAACTTTTTGAAAAGATAGAGGGTATTAGCTCTCGAAATGAGATGTCTGCTGTTTTAGCTGAGTTTCTTAAGAAGTGCAATACCCAAGAGATTCAGATCATTTCATATATGATTCTTGGCCGTTTAGCACCTATGTTTGTTAAAGCAGAGTTTAACTACTCTGAAAAGAGCCTTATTAATCTTCTAACAGAGTATACAAAACAAGATATTCAAAAAGAGAGGAATGAATTAGGAGATATAGGGGATACTGTTGCAAAAGTATTATCTAAACATACATCTAAAGGCTCTTCTGTAAGTATAAAAGAGCTGTATGAGATATTATGGAAGATAGTTAATAGCAGTGGTACAGGCTCTATACAGGTTAAAAATAAGATTATACTAGAGTGTTTACAAAAGTTCACCCCTTTGGAGTCTAAATATTTTGCTCGTATTATATGTGGACAGCTTCGTCTCGGTATGAATGTACGCTCTCTCTTAGATGTCTACTCCATTGCTTTGGTTGGAGATAAAGGATTGAAGAAGATATTAGAACATGCATACGGTGTGTGTGCAGATGTTGGATATATAGCAAGGAGTGGTTTTGATTCTAGTAATCCAAAGGATGCACTTAGTAAAATAGATATTGTATTAGGTACTCCAATTCAATCAAGGTTGGTAGAAAGAGTAGGGAGCTTTAATGAGGTTATAGAGAGGTTTCAAGGTAAGATTATCTTACAGCCTAAGTTTGATGGTATAAGGTGTCAGATACATAAGTGGCCTAAAGGGAGTCAAAAGGAGAAAGAGGAACTTTCGGTATGGAGAACCTATATCCAGAAAGAAGAAGCTGTAGTCGGACTATTTTCTTCTAAGGGGGAGTTTAGTAGTGAGGTTAGACTTTTTACTCGTAATTTAGAGGATGTTACAGAAATGTTTCCTGAAATAGTAGATGCAGCAAGGGATCTACCTGAGGACTCTTTTATACTAGATTCAGAAATTGTTGGTTGGGATTACCAAAAAGATCACTTTATGTCATATCAAGAGACTATGCAAAGAAGAAGGAGATACTCTGTTGCAGATAAGATGGTAGAGATTCCTGTAAAAGCATTTACATTTGATATTCTTTCATTAGATGGTAAATCTTTAATTAGGAAAGATACAGTAGAAAGATTAAAGATATTAAAGAAGCTCTTAGATGATACTAAAGGGGGTATAGAATTGGCGGAGAGTAAGGAGGTTTCTACAGAGAAAGAAGTTAAAGATTATTTTGATAAATCTGTAGAGAAGGGGTTAGAGGGAGTCATAGTTAAGCAGGGAAAGGGAGGATATAAACCGGGGGTAAGAAACTACGAATGGGTTAAATTAAAGAAATCTATGGAAAGAGACCTTATAGATAGTGTAGATATGGCTATTGTTGGATATTTCTACGGTTCTGGAAGAAGAGCAGACTTGGGTTTAGGTGCAATTCTAGCAGCTGTTTTGAATAAAAAGAAAGGTACGTATGATGCAATATGCAAGGTAGGCACAGGAATGGGAGATGAATTACTTAAAGATATGAGTAAGAAGTTGGGGGAATTAAAGCTTAAATCTATACCGAAAAATGTTCGTATTCTAGATTCTCTTGTTCCTGATGTATGGGTAGAGCCTAAATATGTAGTTACAGTTGATGCAGATGAGATAACTAAAACCATCTCTAATAAAGGGAAAGCTCTTGTAGGGGCAGGTCTCTCTTTACGCTTTCCTAGGCTCATTGAGTTTGATAGAGACAAGCTAGTAGAGGACATTACTACTGTTGCTGAATTAGAGTCTATGTATGAGATGAGAAATAGTAAAAAATAGGTATTGCATAGAAGGTATCTGTGTGTTAAAATCACCCACGAGTTTGGGATAAACGAGTATTAGGTTTCCTCTTAGAGATTTCCTCTAAAGAATACCATTTAGTGTGTATTGATTGAGTCCAACTCAGCTCCTTAAAAGTTGAAGAGTGACAGGAAGTCAAAAAAATATTCATTTAATGACTTTCTATTAGTGTGTGTGATTTTTTGGTCACACAATTCATTTAAGTCTAGATATAAATCCAATCCAGCGTTGGTTGGTCTGTATTTAACAGCTTGCTGTTATATATTGTAAAGTTAAACGTTTTTCAATGAGAGTTTGATCATAGCTCAGGATGAACGTTGGCTGTGTGCCTAAGGTATGCAAGTCGAACGATCCCTTTCTGATTTCTAGAAACTTCGGTTTTTAGCTTTCTATCTGGGATAGTGGCAAACGGGTGAGTAACACGTAGATAACTTGCCTCGAAGTCGGGGATAGCTCGTCGAAAGACGGGATAATATCCGATAGTCTCTATTTACATTAAGTATTTTAGAGTAAAGCTTTTGTGCTTCGAGAGAGGTCTGCGTCCTATCAGCTAGTTGGTAAGGTAATGGCTTACCAAGGCTAAGACGGGTAGCTGGTGTGAGAGCACGGTCAGCCACCATGGAACTGAGACACGGTCCATACTCCTACGGGAGGCAGCAATTAGGAATCTTGCGCAATGGGGGCAACCCTGACGCAGCGACACAGCGTGGAGGATGAAGGTCTTCGGATTGTAAACTCCTTTTATATGGGAAGAATAGATGACTGTACCATATGAATAAGGACCTGCTAACTACGTGCCAGAAGCATCGGTGATGCGTAGGGTCCGAACGTTATCCGGATTTATTGGGTGTATAGAGATGCGTAGGCGGTTTGATAAGTCTTGAGTTAAAGACCTCGGCTCAACCGAGGGAAAGCTTTCGATACTATCAGACTTGAGGCATAGAGGGGTGAACGGAACTCCGAGTGGAGTGGTGAAATACGTTGATATTCGGAAGAACATCAGTGGCGAAGGCGGTTCACTGGCTATTGCCTGACGCTCAGGCTCGAAAGCGTGGGTAGCAAAACGGATTAGATACCCGTGTAGTCCACGCCGTAAACTATGGATGCTAGGTGTTTGGTACAACTACATTTAACCTTCGGGTTTTAAGTAGAAGTACTGAGTGCCGCAGCTAACGCGTTAAGCATCCCACCTGGGAAGTACGGCCGCAAGGCTAAAACTCAAATGAATTGGCGGGGACCCGCACAAGCGGAGGAGCGCGTGGTTTAATTCGATGGCAATCGAAGAACCTTACCAGGGTTTGACATGTACCTGCATATTCCCAGAAAAGGGAATAGCCTTCGAGGGTGGTACACAGGTGCTGCATGGCCGTCGTCAGCTCGTGTCGTGAGATGTAGGGTTAAGTCCCGAAACGAGCGCAACCCCTATCTCATGTTATAAGTGTCTTGAGAAACCGCCTCGGTAAAACGGGGAGGAGGGTGGGGATGACGTCTGGTCCGCATAGCCCTTATGTCCTGGGCTACACACGCGCTACAATGGTCGGTACAACGGGCAGCCAAGCCGTAAGGCGGAGCTAATCCTAAAAAACCGATCTCAGTTCGGATTGTGGGCTGAAACTCGCCCACATGAAGTTGGATTCGCTAGTAATCGTGGATCAGCCATGTCGCGGTGAATACGTTCTCGGGTCTTGCACACACCGCCCGTCAAGCCATGGAAGTAGGTGATACCCGAAGGTGCTCTGTTATTTATAATGGGGTGACGAAGGTAACGCTTATAACTGGGGTTAAGTCGTAACAAGGTAGCCGTAGGGGAATCTGCGGCTGAATTACCTCCTTTCAAGGAGATACCCGACTTTCCTGTCACTTTTTAGCTCTTAAGGAGAATATAGCTCTTTAAATTAAAACAATGTGGGCGTATAGCTCAGTTGGTTAGAGCACAGTCCTGATAAGACTGAGGTCCTAAGTTCGAGACTTAGTACGCCCACCAGTCTAATTCGGGCCTGTAGTTCAGTTGGCTAGAACGCCTCATTTGCAATGAGGAGGTCAGGAGTTCGATTCTCCTCAGGTCCAAAAAGATATCGGAAAGAGAAGAGAAATCTTTAATATCCGTAGATATAGAGACAGAGTTCTGTTCGTATATAGTTATTGGGGTAGGTCCAATTGTTTTTAAGTAACTATGTCAACAAACTCAGTGTTGCACATTTAAAACTGAATAGTATAGTAATTTCAATGAAGCCAATTAAGAGCATACGGTGAATGCCTTGGCGCAAAAGACCGAAGAAGGACGTGGTAGGCTGCGATAAGCCTCGGGGAGCTGTCTAACAAGCTTTGATCCGGGGATTTCCGAATGGGGTAACCCATCTAGGCTTAAACCTAGATACCATACAGTGAATTCATAGCTGTATTGGAGGAGATGCAGGGAAGTGAAACCTCTCAGTACCTGCGAGAAAAGAGAACAATAGTTTATTTCCTGAGTAGTGGCGAGCGAAAAGGAAAGAGCCCAAACCTATGTTGTGTAAGGAGGATCCAAATCATGAGTCGCGTAGCGACAATTGAAGAGGTGAATTCGTAGTCTGCCGATCGTGCAGCATAGGCGTAGTAAGAGTTAGTTGATTAGACGGCAGTCTAGTCGAGAAGTTACAAAATTCAACTTTATTAGAACATATCTGGAAAGGTAGACCATAGAGAGTGAAAGTCTCGTATTTTAAAAGGTTGAAACTTCTTTCTAATTTCTTGAGTACCACGGGACACGTGAAATCTTGTGGGAATCAGCCAAGACCACTTGGCAAGGCTAAATATCTTTTGCGACCGATAGTGGATTAGTTCCGTGAGGGAAAGGTGAAAAGTACCCCTGTTAGGGGAGTGAAATAGAACTGAAACCGTGTGCTTACAAACAGTCGGAGCCGGTATATCCGGTGACGGCGTGCCTATTGAAGAATGACCCGGTGAGTTAGTTGTGTGCGGCAAGGTTAACCATGTTTATTGGGGAGCCGAAGCGAAAGCGAGTCCTAATAGGGCGAATTTAGTCGCATGCACTAGACCCGAAACCAGGTGATCTAACCATGAGCAGGGTGAAGGAATGAGAAATCATTTTGAAGGCCCGAACTCTTTAATGTTACAAAATTATGAGATGACTTGTGGTTAGCGGTAACATGCCAAACGAACCTGGTAATAGCTGGTTCTCCCCGAAATAGCTTTAGGGCTAGCGTTGTAATTTAATCATTGGGGGTAGAGCACTGATTGGGTTTGGGGCTCGAAAGAGTACCCAATCCACTCAAACTCCGAATACCAGTGTGAATATTACAGCAGTCAGAACTAGGGAGCTAAGTTCCTACGTTCAAGAGGGAAACAGCCCAGATTGTCAGATAAGGACCCTAAATTACATCTTAGTGGGAAAGGAAGTGGAGTTTCTCAGACAGCTAGGAGGTTGGCTCAGAGGCAGCCATCCTTTAAAAAGTGCGTAAAAGCTTACTAGTCAAGAGATTCTGCACCGAAGATTCAACGGGGCTGAAGATGTATTCCGAAGCTGCAAATTTATCTATCACTTGTGATTTGATGAGTGGTAGGGGAGCGTTCTATACATGATCTACTTAGCAGTAGATACATCGCGGTGAAGGTGACCTGTAAAGAGTTGCTGGAGCGTATAGAAGTGAGAATGCCGGGATGAGTAACGTAAAGCAGGTGAAAACCCTGCTCGCCGAATGTCTAAGGTTTCCATGGCTATGGCAGTCATCCATGGGTTAGTCGGTCCTAAGATCAGGCCGAAAGGCGTAATCGATGGACAACAGGTTAATATTCCTGTACTACTAATATCTGCAACGGAGATTGGGAATTGAGAAAGCAAGCCCCTCATTGGTTTGGGGTGTAAGTAACAAGTTAGTTTCTTCAGGTAAATCCGGAGAAATGTTTCTACTTCGGTAGATGCAAACGAGTTACGATGCAAAGGTGACCTTCGGGAAGCCGATTTGTTGTATTAATTCTCCAGGAAAAACTTCTAGCGTGTCTACCTTCGGGTGGACTAAATGATATTTGTAACCGTACCGCAAACCGACACTGGTGGACTGGTATAAAAGTACCAAGGCGTACGAGTGATGCGTTGTTAAGGAACTCGGCAAATTAACCCCGTACGTTCGCAAGAAGGGGGGCCTTCCATTATAGATATTTATATTTGTGGTGATGAAGGCGGCACAGAATAGGGAGGAGCGACTAGTTACCAAAACTACAGGCGCTTGCAAATTCGTAAGAAGATGTATAAGTGCTGACACCTGCCCAATGCCAGAAGGTTAAGGAAGTTTGTCAATCGTCTGTCAGATGCACTTCGGTGCTCTGATGGTGAGGAAGCGGACGACTGAAGCCCTGGTCAATGGCGGCTGTAACTATGAACCAATATCGGAGTTTTCCGGTATCTTGTAGTTGTAAAATTTGGCTATATGCTGGAATATCTGAGTATTTTTAATTACTCGTTAAAGATTATTTAATCTTTTTCAGTGAAAATATTAAAATGCAGACAATCAGCAGGAAAGATCCAAAACCTATATCTTTAGATGATGCTTCATACATAGTTGGATTTGTAGATGGAGAAGGTAGCTTTAACATCTCGTTTAAAATTCGCAAAGATTACACTAATAGAATACAAGTATATCCAAGCTTTAATATATCTCAAAAGGAGAAAAATATTCTAGTCTGGATTCAGAGTCAGCTAAGATGCGGTACTATCCGTAATCGAGGAGATGATGTTTATTACTATGAAGTGCATAATCTGAGCAATTTGAAAAATGAGATTATACCTTTCTTTAAGAAATACAAATTAAAAACTAAGAAAAAAGAAGCGTTTGAGATATTTTCTAAAACTATTGAAAGACTCTCTTCTAAGAAACTTGAATGGGAAGATATTAAAGATATCTTTAATTTAAGAGAAGAAATAGTAGTAGGTAGAAAGAGGAAATACTCTTTAGAAGATTTAGAGAAATTTTGGAAATCCTCAGAGACTACACGCCAGACCCCTCTATTAAAAGAATAGGGTGGGATGATATAGTCCGATCTGTATGGCGACATACAGAGATATATAGAAATATGTATCCAAAATCTATGCAAATAGATTAGTAACATAAATGAACGGTCCTAAGGTAGCGTAATACCTTGTCACTTAATTAGTGACTTGCATGAAAGGTGTAACGACTCCTCCACTGTCTCGACAACGCGCTCGGTGAAATTGAAATGGCTGTGAAGATGCGGCCTACCCATACCAGGACAAAAAGACCCCGTGGAGCTTTACTGCAGCTTTGCATTGAAATATGGCTTTGGATATAGAGAATAGGTGGGAGACTTTGAAGCCGTCTCGTCAGGGATGGTGGAGTCACAATATGGAATACCACTTTTTCAACGTTTTATTTCTAACCCCTTCCGTTATCCGGAAGATGGACAGTGCATGGTGGGCAGTTTGACTGGGGCGGTTGCTTGCTAAAAAGTACCGCAAGCGCACAAAGGTCTCCTCAACCCGGATGGAAATCGGGTGAAGAGTGCATGAGCATAAGGAGGCTTTACTGTGAGGGAGACATCCCGATCAGTTACGAAAGTAGGTTCAAGTGACCCTTTCGCAGAATGTGGAATCGCGATTGTTTAACGGAGATAAGCTACCCCGGGGATAACAGGCTGGTGGTGCCCGATAGTTCATATTGACGGCACCGTTCGGCACCTCGATGTCGGCTCGTCACATCCTGGGGCTGGAGAAGGCCCCAAGGGTTCGACTGTTCGTCGATTAAAGTGGCACGTGAGCTGGGTTCAGACCGTCGTGAGCCAGGTCGGTCTCTATCCGGTATGGGCGTTGTATATTTGAGGGATTTGACCCTTAGTACGAAAGGATCAGGGTGCGGTAACCTCTAGTGTACCAGTTGTACTACCAAGTGCATGGCTGGGTAGCTAAGTTATTTTAGGATAAGTACTGAAAGCATATAAGTACGAAACCTTTCCCAAGATTAGATATACTTGCATAGCTTGGCTATGCGGAAGGTCCGTGGGAGACTACCACGTTGATAGGCTCTAGGTGTAAGCATAGTAATATGTTTAGCCGAGGAGTACTAATAGACCAAAAGCTTCATATATTTTTACTATAACTATTCAGTTTTGAGTGTACAAACACTCTCTAGCTCTTTAGAATTTAAAGTCCTGAAGATTACTACTAGTAATAGTGGTATTCGTCAGGCGACAGATATTTAAATGTTAGATTTTTGTCGCCTGGCGATTGTAGCGGAGCGGAACTACCTGATCTCCATCCCGAACTCAGAAGTAAAACGTTCCAGCGCCGAAAATACTCGGACCTTTGGTCCCGGGAAAATAGGTCATTGCCAGGATTTTAGAATTCGATAACCCCACTTGAAAGAGTGGGGTTCTTACTTATATAGGCCTTCTAGGAGAAACATCTCAAATTTACGATGTAACGTTTCTATCCTCTTAGTACCTCCACTTTTTAACATCCCCTCATACTCGTAACATTTAAGAATCTCGAGTTCTTTCTCAGATGGCTAAACAGTGAACATGATTTAGTCTTCTCATTTGGAAAGGGTCCTCATACTAAAGGATACCCTTTAAGTAAGGGCAATACTCCTAGTGGGAAATATTTACTCACCATATCAAACTAACTTGTTAAAACAGAAACAGTTTTGAATTAAAACGACATATGATATATTAAAGCACCCCTCTCAGCTATAGGTTACCTAAATTTATATCTAAAACCATGTCAGAATATCTCTCAGTAGATTTTGAAGGTGGAGATCAAGTTGGAAAAGGAGATGCTGTTAGGAATCTCTCTTTGGAACTTGCCAATGAAGGTTTGGATGTAACAGTTGTTTCTTTTCCTTGCTACGCAACAGCTGTAGGATTTGCTGTTAGAAAAGTCCTTAAAGAGGATCTTCTAAGTAGATACGATATGGACTTAAAAGAGACTACTACTGCTAAAATGGCTCTTTTTTCTCTAAATAGGCTTGAGGTATTAAACTCAATCCTTTCTAGTGAAAAGAGTGACATATATCTGTTTGATAGAGGACCTTTTAGTAATGCACTTACAATAGCTTACGCAATATCTACCGGTCTTTCTCCACAGTATCAAGAGGGGCTTGCTTTAAAAGCTCTCTCTTTAGATTCCTACTTTAGAGGGTCTTTAGGTATAGATAGGTGTGTGATAAGGTTGTGTAATAGGGATTCCTCTTGGTCTAAAGAGAGAGAAGAGGATGCAGATTTGCATGAATCTAGGGATGTTCAAGAGAGAAGTGATTCAATATATTCAATATTTTCAAACATGCTAGGTGATAGTTGGATAGATATCCCAAGTAAAAATAGGGATGGTTGGAGGGATAGGGGTGAGATTACTAAAGAGTGTTTGGAATTTGTAAAGAAAAAGTACAATATATCCTCTGTAGAGACTTCTAAGAGGCCAAATTACTTTTCAGTTGTTCAGACATTACAAAATCTGTACAGAGGCTCTACAGTGGATTCTAGGGCCTTGGATTTGTTCATGAGTAGTGTAGGTAGTAACAACAAACAGTTGATGTATGAAATCTCAGAAATAATATCTAAGCAAGCAGTAAACTCTGTTAAAGATATAGCGTGGTACAATGAAGAGATAGAGGGAGTAGTAAAAGATATGTTAGATGATATCCCAGAGTTACTTTTCCTTCTAGAAGATCTATATGGAGAGGATTTTGTAATTAAATTTCTTAAATCTGTAAATAGATGAGGAAGAAAGATTTAGCTAATAGACTACTTCTTGAAGTCCAAAAAATATTCCCATTAGCTCAAACAGAGCTTTCTAATTGGTCTACACCTTTTCAATTTCTTGTATGTATAGTACTTTCTGCACAGACTACTGATATACAGGTAAACAAGGTAACGAAGAAACTCTTCTCCAAATATCCAGATGCACATGCCCTCTCTTTAGCTAACCCAGAGGAATTACAACATACCCTAGGGGGTATTAACTACTACAAAACAAAATCTAAGCATATATTAGAAATGTCTAAGATATTACATAGGGAGTACAAAGGACAGCCTCCTGTACTGCTCTCTAAGCTCTTAAAATTACCAGGTGTAGGTTACAAGAGTGCAAATGTATTCCTTAATGATCTGTACAAATCAAATCAAGGCATTGCAGTAGATACCCATGTCTTAAGAGTGGCAAGAGCATACGGATTAACTAAACATACAGACCCTACAAAGATATCACATGATTTAGAGAAACTCTTTAAGAGAGAGGATTGGTACAAAGTTAATTCTACTTTTGTCCTCTACGGTAGATACATTCTTAAAGCAAAGAAACCAGATATGGAAAGGGTTGTTTTAAAGGAGTATTTGGTGATATAATTGCGTCGCAGAGTAAATATTTTAGTTGTATGTATGTAATTCTGCTAATTCATACATCGCCATAAGGAATATATATGGTTAATACAAAAACAAAGAGTACAGATGCTAAAGACACATCTTTGTATTCACAGCTAGATCAATTTCTAGCAGACAGTTCCCAAAAGATTAAACAGCTCACAAAAGGAGAAATCGTAGAAGGAGAAATCGTTGACATCAATAACGGTGTAATAATCGTTGATGTAGGTTTCAAATCAGAGGGAGTAATTGCAGGTAAAGAGCTTAAGAGTGATACCCTTGATTGGACAACATTAGAGGTAGGAGACAAAATCCTTGTATATGTTGTTAAACCTGAAGATGATAAAGGACAGTTAGTACTCTCCATTAGAAGAACACAGCAGGCTAGTGCATGGTTAGCATTAGAGAATGCAAGAAAGAATAACGAAGTAGTAGAAGCTGTAGTTGTAGAATCCAATAACGGAGGATTAATAGTAGAGATTGGTAAAGGTATTAGAGGATTCATCCCAACATCTCAACTTGATGCTACTAGGGTATATGCTAACGGTGTAAGACAGGTTGGTAAAGATATCTCCTCTAGAGTTCAAAAGAGACTTAACTCATTAATAGGAGAGGGTATTAAAACAAGAATCATTGAATTAGATAGAGAGAAGAACAGAATAATACTCTCTGAGAAGATGGTAACCCAAGCAAGAGATTTAGAGAAGAGAGCAAAGACACTAAAGAAAGTAAAAGAAAGTGATGTATTAGAGGGTACAGTAAGTGGTATTACACCATTTGGTATCTTTGTTAATGCTCAAGGTCTTGAAGGACTTGTTCATCTCTCTGAGCTTTCATGGGACAAAGTTGAAGACATTGGTGCAATATACTCTGTAGGACAGAAAGTAAATGTCATGGTTATCGGCCTAACAGATGGTGGTAAGAGAGTAGCTTACAGTGTAAAGAGATTGCAACAAGATCCATGGTCACAAGCAATATCTCAATTTAAGGTAGGAGATATTGTAGATGGAGAGGTTCAAAAGGTAGTTCCTTACGGTGCATTTGTAAGAATAGGGGAAGGATTAAATGGCTTAATACATATCTCAGAACTTTCAGATAAGCTTGTTAAGAATCCAGAAGATATTGTTAAGATAGGGCAACCAGTAAAGGTAAAAATACTTTCCATTTCTTCTACAGAAAGACATTTAGGTTTAAGTTTAAAAGCTACAGATAGTACTGCTAAGACAGTAGAGCTAAATGAGGAAGAGCTCTCAGAGGCAGTAGATGCAGCAATAGATGCAGAGATAAAATAGATATATATTTTACAAAGGGGGCTTAAAGGCCCCCTTTTTTTGGTATAATCAAGTATGAAAAGAATAGCAAGGAGACATATATTCTCAAGACTAAGTAAAAATGCAAAAATCTCAATTAGGAATGCCTCTATAATAGCAGAGCATCTTAAGAGTAAAGCAGTAGAACCAGAGCATCTTCTGGTAGGTATCTTTTTCAATGATAAAGCTTTGGCTACTAAAGCAGTACTAGCGATGGGTTTTAATACAAAAGATACACTTAGTAAAGTATTAGGAGTAGCTAAGATAGATTTAATCTCTAACGTTAATTCACCCAGAGAGATTAAGTTCTCTAAAAGCTCTCAGGTTGTATTAAGAAAAGCATTCGATTGGTCTCAAAGATACTCTCATGTATATGTAGGAACAGAACATCTAATGCTTGCCATACTCGAATCTTCAGATATCTTTATAAAAGATCTCTCTAAGTACGGATTAGATATTAAAAAGTTCCAAAAACAACTCTCAGAGTATGCAACATACCCATTAGGTGTCCTCTCAAAACCAGAATATACACCATTAGATTCTAGAGATGAGGGTCTGTTAGAGATAATTGGGAGAAACTTAGTAGACCTAGCAAGAGAGGGGAAGTTAGATCCATTGGTAGGTAGAGAGAATGAACTAAACGATATTGTAAAAATACTTAGTAGAAGAAGAAAGAACAATCCAATTGTAGTAGGTGATGCAGGTGTAGGAAAGACAGTGCTTGTAGAAGGGTTAGCCCAGAAGATAGCGGATGGTAAAGTACCTCCAGCTCTTAGAGATATGAAAATAGTGTCCTTAGATGTAGCAAGTATAATGGCAGGAAGTAAGATGAGAGGAGATGTAGAGGAGAAGGTCTTAGGTATAGTAAATGAGGTAGTAGAATCAAACAATACAATACTCTTCATAGATGAAATTCACACCATTCTAACCTCAGGTATATCTGGTGGCTCTCCTGAGATTGTATCAATACTTAAGCCTGCACTTCTAAGAGATGATTTTAGATGTATAGGGGCAACTACTACAGATGAATACTCTGCATATTTTGAAAGTGATAACGCACTTGCAAGAAGATTCCAACCAATATTTCTCACAGAGCCCTCTATAAGTGAAACTGTACAGATATTAAAAAATCTTAAACCAATATTAGAAGCCCATCACAGTATAAATATCAGTGATGAAGCATTACTTCTTTCTGCAACCCTCTCAGATAGGTATATAAGTGATAGATATCTACCAGATAAGGCAATAGATTTACTAGATGAAGCAAGTGCAACAAAACGTCTTAGTATAGAAGGAGAATATGAAGTGCTCTCCTCTATGATTTCCAAACTAAGAGGTGTTCAGAATGCAAAAGAGGAATATATTCTTAAAGGAAGAATGGAATCTGCAGTAAACCTAAGGAAAGAAGAAGCATCCCTTAGAAGAAAAATATCAGGATTAGAAGAAGAGAGAGAACAAAGAAAGAGAAGAAAGAGTAGTGTGGTAAACAGTGATGATATTAGAAAAGTAGTATCAAATTGGACAGGGATACCGCTTAACACATTAGGTGTTAAAGAGAAAAGCTCTTTACTAAAGCTAGAAGAGAAGTTAAATGCATCTGTAATAGGGCAGAAAGAAGCAGTAAAGGGTGTAGTATCTGCAATTAAAAGAGCTAGAACAGGAATATCTGATGTAAATAGGCCTTGGGCATCATTCCTTTTTCTTGGTCCAACAGGTGTAGGTAAAACAGAGTTAGCTAAGGTATTAGCTAGAAAACTCTTCGGTACAGATGATAAGTTGGTACAGATAGATATGAGTGAAATGATGGAAATGCATAGCGTTTCTAAATTAATAGGCTCCCCACCAGGCTATGTAGGATATCAAGAGGGAGGATGGTTAACAGAGAAAGTAAGAAGAAATCCTCACAGTGTAATACTTTTCGATGAAATAGAGAAAGCACACCCAGATGTCTTAAACATATTACTTCAGATATTAGAGTACGGTCATTTAACAGATGGAAGAGGCAGGAGAGTAAACTTTAAAAATACCATAGTCATACTTACTTCAAATATCGGTGCAGAAGAGATAGGGAGAGATAGGGTATTGGGCTTCTCTAAGGAGGAGAAAACCGTTAGAAGTAAGACTAATGCAGAGCAGGCATATAGCGCTATGAAATCAGAGTTAATGGGAGAGTTAAGAAAGACATTAAGACCTGAATTACTTAACAGATTAGATGATACCGTAATCTTTAGAGCATTAAATACAAGAGATGTAAGAAAGATTTTAGATATACTGCTTACAGAATTAAATGAAAGATTACAAGAGCATGACATTACAGTATCTTTAACCAAACCATTAATATCATATATTGTAAAAGAGGGATTTAGTGATGAGTACGGTGCGAGACCACTTCGAAGAGTACTCCAAGATACAGTAGAAAGCCAAGTAGCAGATTACATACTTAAGAATGGAAAGTCTGGAGAGATTGTTTTAGATCTTAAAAAGGGTAAGGTAGTTATAAAATAACTAATTTAGTATATCACTGAAATATGAAATATTTGTGTAGCTCTTGTGGTGCAGAATCACTTAGATGGTCAGGTAAATGTAGTGTATGTAACGAATGGGGAACATTAGAGGAGGTAGAAGAAAGTATTGTAATGCCGGACTCTAATAAATCAAATATCAAAGCCGACTATAAGGCTATTACAAAGTATAAGACAAAAGCCTCTAGTAAGCAGGAGTCATCCGGTCGTACCAGTACAGGCTTTAAAGAGTTTGATAGAGTACTAGGAGGTGGTTTTGTACAGGGTGAGGTCGTACTCATAAGTGGAGAGCCGGGTGTAGGTAAATCAACAATGCTTCTTCAGGTTGCACTAAATCTCTCCCCAAACAAGAAGATCCTTTATGTATGCGGTGAGGAATCTCCCTCCCAGCTATATTCTAGATTAGAAAGATTAGCAGTAAAGGGTAGTAAACCAGAGAATATCTTTGTTACTAACGATATCTTAGTTGAGAATATATATAACCTTGTAAGTGAAAAGAAGTTTGATCTTTTAATAGTAGACTCAATACAAAGTGTAACCTCACAAACATCTAAAGGATATCCCGGAAGCATTAGTCAGGTTAGGGCTTCAGGATCGATTCTAACAAGGCTTTCTAAAATAACTGGTGTACCAACTATACTTGTAGGACAAATAAATAAAGGGGGAGATATCGCAGGACCGAAGATATTAGAACACATCGTAGATTGTGTCCTATATATAGAGGGAGGAGAGTTTAATCAGTACAGAATACTTAGAGGTATGAAAAATAGGTTTGGATCTACAAATGAAATAGGGGTATTTGAAATGAGCTCTAACGGTCTAAATGAAGTAGGTAATCCATCTTTAGTATTTCTAGATAGTAAATCCGCAGTATCAGGCAGTGCAATAGGGGCAATACTTCAAGGCTCTAGGGTCGTATTTGTTGAAGTACAAGCCCTAGTAGTAGAGAGAGCAGGTGAACCAGGTCCTCTTAGAAGAGTAGCTAATGGTATAAGGAAGCCTCGTTTAGATATGCTTTGTGCAGTTCTTTCTAGAAGAGGAGGAGTATTTCTAGGAGATAAAGATGTGTTTGTTAACGTGGTAGGAGGTATTACAGTTTCAGATCCTGCAGTAGACTTAGCCGTATGTGCAGCTATTAAATCAGCAGTTAAAGACTCTATTTTAGACAAAGACTCTATATACTTTGGAGAGGTAGGTCTAACAGGAGAAGTAAGGGGAACATGGGGCTTACAGTCTGTTCTTTCAGAGGCATCAAGGGTTGGATACAAGTCAGTACATATAGGGAACACTACATTTAAAGGGAAAGAGGGGTTACAGGTATCTGTTGTAAAGCTTATCAAGAATATATAAAATTTTGCATAAAGATATCAACAAATTACGTAACGAACACTTGCACGTACAACTATTCGTAACATACAGGAGGCAGGGAGTATAGATAGGCTGTAGTATAGGGGATAAAGCTAAACAAATAAATTATCCACCCAAGTGCATAGCAATTATAGGCTTGACATAGTTGCCTAGTGGGAGATATAATATAACGTTCATTAGCATACTATGTGGATATCTTAAATTTCTCCCTTTGTCTGGGGTGCCACGAACACATCTGGACAAAAGGAAAAGGGTAAGATATCTGAATCTTTCTTTCCCTGGGTTTGGTTTGGTACTACTCTGAACCTAAGGAAAGGAAGATTTGGGAAAGCATACTAAATATGCTCTCCGATATTATCTCTCTATATATTATTTATATAGAGACATAACACCGGGGTCGGTTGGGGCAGTACCGATCCCTTTTTTCTTAAATTTCTCATATTTGACTTAAAGTAAATCTTTGAATATACTGAATTGTCATATGGGTATATATGCCCATTTTATGTAATTTCCCTATCAATTTATATGGTAAACAGAACAAAGAGTATAAGAGAGTATGAGTCCATGACTCTTGCTCAGCTTCGTAGTGAGGCAAAAAAGATTGAGCTTGATAATTTTATGGAGCTCCAAAAAAGAGAATTAATATTTGAAATATTAAAGAAGTCTACTGCAAATGAAGGATTCGTATTTGTAGATGGTATATTAGAGGTTCAGAAAGATGAATCACATGGTGTACTTAGAACAGACGGTCTTTTAGCAGGTGATAATGATGTATATGTTTCTGGATCTCAGATAAAGAAATTTAGTCTAAGGACTGGAGATGTAGTTGCAGGTCCTGCAAGATTACCGAAAGAGAAAGAAAAATACTTAAGTCTACTTAGAGTAGACACAGTATACGGTAAGCCAGCTGCAGAGGCAGCAGAGAGACCTCAGTTCATGAAACTAACTCCGGTATTTCCAAACAAACAAATCAAATTAGAGACTACCCCAGAGGTTATTTCAACTAGGGTAATCGATTTACTTTCCCCAGTTGGCTTCGGTCAGAGATCAATGTTAGTATCTCCTCCTAAGGCAGGTAAGACATTCTTACTTAAAGATATTGCTGCAGGTATTGCAACTAATCATCCTAAAGCAAAGTTAATGGTTGTACTTGTAGGTGAAAGACCAGAAGAGGTAACTGATATGAAAAGATTTGTAAAAGGAGAGGTATATGCATCTAACTTTGATGAATTACCAGAGCATAACTGTAAGGTAGCTGAAATGGCACTACAAAAAGCTATGCGTATGGTAGAGTGGGGAGAGGATGTAATAATACTGATGGATAGTATTACAAGACTTGCTCGTGCTTACAATATAACTATGCCTACATCAGGAAAAACACTCTCAGGAGGATTCGATCCTGTAGCACTGTATCCACCTAAGAGATTCTTTGGTGCTGCTAGAAACTTCGAAGAGGGTGGAAGTCTTACCATCATTGCAACCGCATTAGTAGAAACAGGAAGTAGAATGGATGATCTGGTATATGAAGAGTTTAAAGGTACAGGAAATATGGAATTACATCTTGATAGGCAGCTTGCTAACAAGAGAATATATCCATCTATTGATGTAAACAAATCAGGTACAAGAAATGAAGAGCTACTCTTAGGTAAAGAAGTTTTGAATCAATCATGGAGGATAAGGAGAATGCTTGAGATACTTGATCAAAATGAGAATCCTACAGAAGTACTCGTAAGTCAGCTTAGGAGAACTAAATCTAACGAAGAGTTTCTTGCAACATTGCACGAAGCGTAATTCTGGTATAATAGTAGAGTAAATTTTTGACTATACTAATGTCAGAAGATAAGGTGCGTGAACAAAATATCTCAGGTTTAAGCTTTAGGGATCTTGCTAAGGATTCTGATTTCTCTAAAACAGAGAGTGAGAACTACATATTCCTAGACGAAGATATTTACTCTGAGAAAGATCTTACATGGATTAATAGAGTAGGTGCTTTTCTTGCTAACCGTTTTAATACAAGAAGGGGTGTACTAGCCTTCTTTATAGATTTTTTCGAATACATCGTTTCTAGGTTAAGAGTATTTTGGATATTAACATCTGTAGTTTTTGATATTCTGTATAAGCAGTTTAATACTGTAAAGGATAGTATTGTTAAGAGAATGTTTTGGGGTAGAGGTTCATTCCTTAAATATGTAGTACAAACAGCCACCGTTATTTTTGCTTTCATACTTGGTATCTCATATGTATATAGAGCACCAGCAATAACTAGTGCTAATGATGAAGATCTCGACTATATAGCTGTTGCAGAGGGAGACTTACTTGCAATGAATGCCACTATTAACACCCTTGTTCCAAAGGATAGGGAGAGAAGAGGGGTTGAGAAATATATGGTAATGAATGGAGATACATTAAGTATAATAGCGACTAACTATGATATCTCTGTAGAAACAATCAAATGGGCTAACAATCTAACCTCTGATCTTGTAAAACCGGGTCAAGAGTTAGATATACCACCTGCAGATGGTGTACTAATTAAGGTTGCGAAGAATGAGACTCTTGCTTCTGTATCAAAAAAATATAACGGTAATGAACAGGCGGTAGCAGATTTTAACTGGTTAGATTACCCATTTACATTAGCAGAAGGTCAAGAGCTTTTCATACCTGATGGTAGAATGCCATATGTTGCTCCTCCAAAGCCAACATATGCAAGTGCTCCTAAGACATATACCTCTGGATCATACTCTGGAGGAGGATCTAGCTCCCCTGTAGATCCTAGCGTAGGCAGATTCCTTGGATGGCCAGTTGCAGGGGGTAAGATATCTCAAACATATAAAGGGGTATATCATAAGGGGGTAGATATTGCAGATCGTAACTTACCAAGTGTTTTGGCAGCAGCTGGTGGTACTGTAATATTTGCAGGATGTGCTGGTTACTGTCCACCACTAGGCTCTACATGGGGTGGTAGTGGATATGCATGGTCAGTACAGATTGATCACGGTAATGGATATTCAACATGGTATGCTCACTTAAAGAATATATATGTAAGAACAGGAGAATCAGTATCAAAGGGTCAAGCAGTTGCTCAAATGGGTTCTACTGGTAGATCTACAGGTCCTCATGTTCACTTCGAGCTAAGAAGAGGCTCTGGCTCTGGTGGTCAAGTAAATCCTCTCTCTTACGCTAATTGGTAAGTATGATATAATTCTCCCATAGCTTTGGGCTCATAGTTCAGTTGGGAGAACGTCGCATTCGCATTGCGAAGGTCGCCGGTTCAAATCCGGCTGAGTCCATGAGTCTAATATATGGGCCTGTAGCTCAGTTGGCTAGAGCACATCGCTGGCAGCGATGGGGTCAGGGGTTCGAACCCCCTCAGGTCCATAAAGCCAGGCTTACCAACCCTATAGCTGTTTAAATATGAGATTTATGCTTTCAGTAAAGCAAAAATCGAAGACAGGCTTTATGGATTTCAGTATATATCCAAATCGTAGATAGCAGTGAATAGCTAATAGCAAAATCTGAACCTTAAATCTTACACATCCAAAGTGTATACATATTTTGAATTTACTCATAGCCATACTCACCATTTCCACACTAATGTAAAACGCTTTGTTTAAAAGACTTTGCAAAACTTCTGTTTTGAAGTAAAATACTTCAATAGGTAATATAAAATAGCATTGATATGGCATACAGTTACAACCCAAAAGAGTTTGAAAGTAAGTGGCAAGAGAAGTGGTTTAGCGAGTTGAAATACAGTGCTAAAGATCTTCTCTTAGAGAAGCCAAAGTACTACCTACTTGTAGAATTCCCATACCCATCAGGGCCTGGTATGCATATAGGGCATGCTAGAAACTACTCCATGATGGATGCAGTAGCAAGATTGAAAAGAATGAAAGGCTTTAATGTAATGTATCCAATAGGGTGGGATGCATTTGGCTTACCTACAGAAAACTACGCTATTAAAATGAAAAGAGCCCCACAAGATATCACTAGAGAGAATGTTGAGCACTTTAGAAGACAGCTTAAGAGCTTAGGTCTTTCTTTTGATTGGGATAGAGAGGTAAATACTACAGATCCTTCATACTATAAATGGACACAGTGGATATTCTTAAAGCTTTTTGAAAAAGGGTTAGCATACAAGTCCGAAATGCCAATAAATTGGTGTCCGAAATGTAAAGTAGGATGTGCCAATGAGGAAGTAATTGACTCAAGGCATGAAAGATGTGGTACCGAGGTAGAAAAAAGAAATATTAGCCAATGGGTATTAAAAATAACGGAATATGCAGATAGGTTAGATGAAGATCTAGACTTAGTAGACTTCCCAGATAGTGTAAAAGCACTTCAAAGGAACTGGATAGGGAAGAAGGTATGGTATGACATTGAGTATAAGGTTGAAGATAGTGATGAAGTCATTAAGGTCTCTACAACAAGACCAGATACTCAGTTTGGTTCAAGTTTTGTTGTAATAGCTCCAGAGCATGAGATATTAAATAAACTTTTGGATAAGATGACTACTGAGAATAGAAAAAGCGTACAGGAGTACATATCGAAGAGTTTAAAGAAAAGTGAAGTAGAGAGGTTAACTGAAGGTAAAGAGAAAACTGGCGTCCCAACTGGACTTTACTGTATAAATAGCATAACTAATGCTCGATTGCCAATATACGTCGCAGACTTTGTACTAACAACAGTTGGTACTGGTATGGTAGTAGGAGTACCTGCGCATGATGAAAGAGACTTTGAATTTTCTCAAAAGTTTGGATTACCTGTAAAAAGAGTAATAGAGGGAGAGGATGGTGACAGATCAGAGATATCTACACTAGAACAAGTATATGAAGGAGAGGGAAAAGTATTTAATTCTGACTTCTTAGATGGTTTAAGTAGTGAAAACGCAAGAGAGAAGGTAGGAGAGTACATAAAAGAGAGGGGAATAGGAGATGTAGTAGTAAGATATCATCTTAGAGATTGGATATTTTCAAGACAGCACTACTGGGGAGAGCCAATACCAATAGTTAATTGTGAGAAATGTGGTATGGTAGCACTACCAGAGCAAGATTTACCACTAGAGTTACCAATTGTAAAGCAGTATGAACCAACAGATACAGGAGAATCACCATTAGCAAAGATAGAGGAGTGGGTAAACACAGAGTGTCCGAAATGTGGAGGCCCTTCTAAGAGAGAAACAGACACTATGCCCAACTGGGCAGGTTCAAGTTGGTATTTTTTAAGATACTGTGATCCTGAAAACAGTGAAGAGTTCGCAAGTAAGGAGAAAACAGATTACTGGATGCCAGTTGATCACTATGAAGGAGGCCAAGAACATATAACTCTGCATCTTCTTTACTCTAGATTCTGGCAGAAGGTACTTTTTGATCTTGGATATGTAAGAGATAAAGAGCCATACTCATCAAGATCTATACACGGTGTTGTATTAGGAGAGGGAGGAGTAAAAATGTCTAAGTCTCTAGGTAATGTAATAGGGCCTGATGAATTAGTAGAAAAGTATGGTGCAGATATTGTTCGTGCATATATGATGTTTATGGGTCCATATGAGGGTAATGTAGAGTGGAGTACTCGTACAATTGAAGGTGTTAAGAGATTTGTATTTAAGTATTACTCATTCTTACTATCAAGTTGGGATGAGAAAGTTAAGAAGAGTGATGAAAAGGTAAAGGTTGGGATAAATAGGTTAGTAAATAAGATAGAGGGAGATATTACAGATTTTAAATTCAATACCGCTATAGCTTCACTCATGCAATTTTATAATGAGTATTCAAAGGAGAAATTAGATATAGAAGATATAACCAAACTACTTATAGTAAGCGCCCCAGTGCTACCTCATCTTACAGAAGAAATATGGTCCAAAACTATAGGGCAGAACTCTTCAGTTCATGATCAAATATGGCCAAAGATAGATCAAAGTACATTAGTAGATGATATGATAGAGATTCCTGTACAAATAGAGGGAAAGATTAGAGGTAGAGTATTAATATCTAAGGCAGAAACAGAAGAGGATATAAAAGAAAAGATATTAAAAGACAATACTCTAAGTACTTGGTTATCAAATTCTGAAATTAAAAAAATAATATACATTCCAAACAGGATTGTAAGTATTATTTTGTAGTAATTTATCAAGCTTTTCCCTTTGACAACTGTATACATTTCTACTATCATTTTGCTATCGATACACATAGGCTAAAAACCATTGTGCGTCAGTATAATACACTGCTCGAGAATTATGCTAAAAAGTAACTGCTCGAAAGTAGCAAAATTTGTACTCATTCTGCTAGTAGCCCCTCTTGTTTTTGTTGCCCATTTTACACTCCAAAAAGCATATGCACAGACATCATCCACTATTAATTTCCAAGGAAAGATTGTAAGAAACGATACAGGCTATGAAGGATTAAATGTTACTACAGGAAGTCCAGCATGTGTGAAATCTGGTCCTGATGAATGTGATTTCCAAGTTAAATACTACTCTGCATCTACATCAGGAACTCTCTATTTTACAGAAACATATACAGACGTAGAGATAGGGCAGTACGGAGGTATCTTTAATCTCTCATTAGGTGCAGGAACACCAACTACAGGAGCATACTCCTCTTTAGATGCAATGATAAAGGCACAAGATTCTGTTTATGTAGAAATACTTTTCTCTCCGGCAGGTACTAGTAGTTTTACAGAGACATTCTCTAGAATGCCACTTCAAGCCTCTGCATACGCTATTAGATCAGAGTATGCCAAAATGGCATCAGGAGCTTTTGAGTTTGAAAATGCAGAGGATTATGCGTCTACTACACGAGGATTAACGACTCCTGCTAGTAATGGTATGGTTTACTACGATACAACTGCTGGTGTATTAAAACTTTACAGTGGGGGTGTATGGCAAAATCTTGCTACAGGAGGATCCTCTATATGGGGAAGTAACAGTATATCTTCATATTCCCACTATCCTTCTCAATTTATGGAAACTAGTGGTATAGCGACACTTTCAAACTTTGGTGTAGATGCTACAGTAAACAGAGCATGGGTACATGGAGCATCCTCTAGAACAGGTTTTTCTGTATATTCAAACTATAGTGGTGCAACAGATTGGCCATTGGTAACATTTAAAGCAGATGCGAGTAATTTTGGTAATTCAATATTACAATTAACACAAGATGGTACTGGGAATATATTGGAGGGATTAAGCGGTAGTACACCAGTCTTTAACTTTGACAAAAGGGGTGACTTACATCTCTCAAATAACGGTGTAAATTACTTTGGACGATTCCCAACTCCCCCCACAACTGGAGATTTATTTCCAGGTAGTGGAGAGGGATGTCTTTACAATGTAGCAGGTACTTTATATTGGGATGGGGCATGTAATTACAGTGGAGTACCAATAAATACAGGATCCTCTTCTAAATGGACAGATGCAGGATCATTTACATACCTTACATCTACTACAGATGATATTCTTTTTGGAGGGAACAGTACTGCTACTGCTACATTCTTCTTTGATGTAGATGCTTCTAGTGGTAACTATTTAGCAATAAATAACGCTGCTAATACACAGAGACTTTTTACAATAGATAGCAGTGGTAATGTTGGAATAGGTACTGCAACACCTGGTTCAAAATTAGATATTGGAGGTGCTAATTCAAATATTACAAACTCAACAGGAAATATAACTATTACACCTAACCAGAACCTAATATTAGGATCTGGAAACTTTGGAGTAGGTACTGCAACACCAAATCAGAAACTCTCTGTAGCAGGAACTTTTGGAATAATAGAGACAGGAGCTTCTCCTACATATTACACAATCTTTCAAGGAGGTGATCAAAATGGGAATATAACATATACATTACCTACAACATCTACTACAGGCATACTTGCTAACAATGGTAGTGGAGTACTCTCTTGGGCTACACTATCTTCTCTAGGGGGTGTTACAGGCACTGGTACTGGTAGTGGTACTGCAGGTCAGATTACATTCTGGAGTGGTACGTCATCAATAACAGGGAGTAATAACTTTTGGTGGGATAATGCAAATCAAAGATTAGGTATAGGTACAAGCTCACCTCAGGCATCTTTAGATATTGCAGGTGCTACATCTGAAATAGCGAATACTAGTGGGGATATTACAATAACTCCCGCAGCCAATCTAATAGTTAGTAGCGGGAGAGTAGGGATAGGAGCACCCACTCCAAATTATAAATTACATGTTTCAGAAACCTTAAATCAACACCATACCACAATATATGGTTATGCTGCCCAAAGTTCAACCTCTACAGATTATCTTAACATTGGTATCGAAGGGTTGGCTTCTGGTGCTAATAGTACCTGGGGAAGAAGTATTGGTGTCTGGGGTCACAGTAATAAGGCTAATACATTTAGGAGTATAGGTGTTGTTGGATCACTTAGCACGACATTATCAATTCCATCTTTCGATTTTAATACAGCAATTTGGGGAGATGGTTCAGGTTTAGGCTATTCTGGTATTTTTACTGGAGGAAATGTAGGGATAGGGGTTACAAATCCTTCGTACACACTTGAGGTTAATGGAGATGCTCTAATGAACAGAGCCTTTGTTACTGGTAGATCATCTAGCTGGGGATCCTCTGATGGAGTAAACACAGGGGGAGTGAATGTAACAATGGGTACATCTACTGGTGCAACATGGTTAATATCAGGTACTAGTGATGAGACTTTCCGTGTAGGATTACAGGCCCTCGATAGTGATGGTACATTAAAAATATATTCAAATGGCAGTGCCGTTACCTTTGCTGGAACTAGTCTCACTGCAGGGGCTATCAGTGGAAGTAGGATAACAGCTACACAGGCTACTGGTACATCTCCTTTTGTAGTAACATCTACGACGGTAGTTTCAAATTTAAATGCAGATTTACTTGACGGTCTTACTGCTGATAATTTCCTAAGAAGTGATGTTGATGATAACCTTACTGCAGCAATAATTGTTCCTACTGCTAATAGGGATGAGGGAATGTTCGGAACATATGATTCAACTAAAACCCAGCATATTTGGAGTATGGGAGTCGCATACAGAAATGCTGCTAATGGAGCTACTTTTGGCAATTTGCATGGATTGGCATATAAACATACTAATAATACGACTGGTGGAACTATGGCCGGTGGGCATCAAATGGTATGGGTTGTAAATGGTACGGGAACAGCTGCCTTGGGTACAGGTATCTGGACTTCTGGATCTTTGACAATGGGGAGCTATCTTTATCACAATAATGATACCAATACATATTTGGGTTTTCCTGCTGATGATAATATAAACTTTGTTACTGCTGGATCTGAAAGAATGAGAATAGCAAGTAATGGGAATGTTGGGATAAGAACTACTGGGCCAGCAATACATTTGGCTATTGGAGATACTGATACGGGCTTAAATTGGGTAAGTGATGGCAATATTGATATAAAAACGAATAGTGAGTCGAAGTTGAAACTTAGAGCCTCCGCCCTCTCGGGTTTTACCCTAGGAGGTTATTCTGCAAATTTCTATACTAATAGCTGTTATGATACTACTTGTGGTGTAGATGGAGTTCAGATAAATGGAAATGGTTGGGTAAAAATCTTAGCAGGGACGAACTGGGGAGGTGCTTACAATCAAATTGCTTATACTCAAGATGCAGGAATATTCTTTTCTCTCGGTTCTCAAAATACAGGAGGTTTTGTTATTGCTCCTCACGGATCTTCTGCAGGAGGTATTAGAATTGCTGGAAATACTGGATATGTAGGTATTGGTGTACAAGGCCCTTATTACAGATTGGAACTTCCAAACACCGGAGATATTGGAGGGCGTGGAAGGGCGAATCAGTGGACAACATATTCAGATATTACACTTAAAGAAAACATTGAAGTGATTAAGAGTCCGTTAGATAAGGTATTGGCTTTAAAACCTGTGACTTATAATTGGGTGGGAACAGAAAATATGGATTCGGGATTTGTTGCACAATGGGTTGAACCAATAACTCCAGAGCTAGTTTCTACAGGAGGTGATGGAATTAAGTCGATAGATTATGGTAAATTCACACCATATCTAGCGGGAGCAATTCAAGAGATGTATTCAGATTTTGGTTCTAGGATAACTTACATAGAAGGAGAATTAGAAAAAATATATAACGCTGAAGAAGAAAACTACAATATAGCAAGTATATTAGAATTAAACCAAGCAGATAAAACAGAAACTTTAACTGAAAGTGGTTGGTACCGTATATCACAATTAAATAATAATGATGATTACGCTAAGATAAAGGTAAATAATAGTACATTAGGGTCATCACAAAACCTAATATTAAGTGTAGATACAGTAGGAGATAATAATAACGTAAATGTAATCTCTAACTTCACTACAGGAGGATACGATATTAATAAAGCAAGAATAAATGAAGTGGATGGAATTAAATACCTAGAGGTATATCTAGGTAATGTAAATAATAATAGTATAAAGGTAAGTATTCAAGGAGAAAAAACTAATTGGATAGCTACAAATATAGTTAAAGTAGAGGATGGAATTGGAATAGTAGAATATGCATTTAACGGAGTACTCTTTGGAGTAAGTGATGCATTTAGTGTAAAGAAAGATAGTATTACAACCTCCGGAACACTCTTAACCAGTAGTTTAACATCAAATATCGGTAACAGTAGTAATAGGTGGAATGATATATATACAAAAGGAACTATTAGATTAGGAAGCGGTAATAGTGAAGGAGGAATAAGGTATAACGTTGAGAAGAAGAGATTAGAGTTCTCCAATGATGGTGCAATATGGGTAGAGATGGGAGACTTAACCTCAAGTGTTGTAATATCACCAGAGTATAGTGGAGCAATACTGTATGCAGATGGTACTGATAACTACGGAAGAATGACCTCTGACGCTATAGAAACAGGAGGAGTATTTAAAAACTACTATGAATGGAAATCAGATAGAGAAACACTCCAAGATTACGATATCTTAGTCAGAATTACCTTACCTACAGACTTTGTAAGTTGGAAAGATGATGCAATATCACTAGACTTTATGACAGAAAACTCAGCATCTGTAGCTAATAATAAAGTAGATATAGCTCTCATGGGTAACAGTGGTATAGATGGTGAAGTAAAAGATGGTATAAGTAAATTACCAGGTAGTTGGGAAAGAGTAAGTATTAAATCTACTAACATTACTCAATGTAAGAAGGCAGGAGACTCCTGTACTGTAAGGCTATCTATGCACTCAAGAGAAAACTACTTTGTAAGAGTTGGAGATATCTCTCTAAACTATAACAGGGGGCTATAGTGATGAAAAAGAAATCAGCTATTAAAAAAATACTCTCATGTATAGGGTATGTACTAATCGCTATCTTCCTCCTAGCCTCTATTACAATATTAATACAGAAGTCCTCTAGTAGAGAGAATGGAAGTATTGTTAAAGCCCAAGACAGTGATACATACTTTAAAAACAGTAATCCAAAATTCTCAGTAGACTTTGTAAATGGAGAGTATATTAGATTTGAAAGTATTAAATCATACAGAAACCCTTTTGAAGAAACGGAAGTAAACCTCTGGGAAAAGATTAAATACTATTTAGGCCTTGAGAAGAAGAAACTAGGTCTACAACTCACTCTAGAAGAGATCTCATACGATGATGAAATATCAAAATTAACAAAAGAACAAAGTAAAGAGCTTTCATTAAACAAAACATTTGAATTAATACAAAGTGGTAGGGAAATAGCAGATTCTGATAGTGGCGCTGCCTCTAAGGATACAGTAGTGTCGAGGAATGTATATAAAGGAGTAAATATAGAGTATCAGATAGTAGAGGGCAAAGGATTAAAGGAAGAGATTGTACTGGAGGAACTACCAGAGTACTCTGTGAGCTGTGATACAGGAGAGTGTATACTACCAGCTAATAGGTATGTATTTAAGATCTCTCTTGATGAAGGATTACAGCTTAAAAGAAGTATTACCAGCTTACCAGGATTCTCTTCAGGTACTCAGTATATAACAGATGAGAAAGGTAATTACTTTGCTCATTTCTTACCAGAGTTTGCAGTAGATGCAGTAGGTAATAAAACTAGCGAGGTATATATATCCATTACAAATACAAAGAGTAAGAATGAATATATATATGAATTAGTTTTAGACTCTAAATGGCTACTAAGTGAGGAAAGAGTATTCCCAATTAGAATAGATCCAAGCATTGTACATGACAGTAGCCTTAGTTTTGATATTGGTAGCTATGAAAGAACTATACAAGACCAAACCTCTACAGTTAGATTAGGAGAGTTTCTAAGTGGTGAATATACATCTGCAATACTACCGTTAGGAGATAGTGCAGTATTAGATAGTATTACTTGGAGTGCTTTCGGTTCTGCAACAGGTAATGGTGAAATTCCATACTCTAATATTGGTTTACTTTTGGAAGAGAATTTTAATGACACACTCTCTAATGTAAAGAAGTGGGGAGAGGGAGTATTGGAGTTAAATGGTAGTAATACAAGTAAAAGCTTTAACATTAACTCTACTCAATCAACATACTTCTCAGTAGAGTTTTGGGTTTATAATAGATATAGGTCTCAAGTTATAGAAGAGAAGATATTTAGCTCTAACTTAGTATCATTAATAGTAAAAGATGGTACATATGTATTGCTCGATAACCAAGGTGTTGAGTATCAATTACTCACAAAGCTAAGCTATAACCAGTGGAAACATATTGCTTTAGTATTGGATATCACTGATCAATCCCTTACCTTCTATCTAGATGGAAAAGAGGAAAAAATATCATTTAGCTATGGATCTAGTAATACATTGGCATCAATAACCCTTGGAGGACAATCAGCCATGTATGGATACATTGACACCCTTAGAGCATACTCTAGACTGCTTACTAGCTATGAGGTAATCTCAAATACTCAATACGCTAATTTGTATCT
>JBBADY010000003.1:0-22731 GCA_041656215.1 Candidatus Dojkabacteria bacterium
TCTGCATCCAATGTAATGTATTCAAGGTCACTATTTTCTCGAAGAACGGTAACAAATTTCTTTGCTTGTAAGAGTGATATATATGTTTCGTTACCTATGTAAAGTTTATGCATATTTTATTGAGAAGTAGTAATCTCAGAATTTATATTTGTAACTTCTTTGCCAAAAAGAATTGAGATATCCTCACCTCTTAGTTTTGTTGTTATGTATTCTGGTTTAGTAGTAGATGTAGGTTTAATATATTTAGAGAGTTGATTTACAGAATATTCAAATGAGTCCTCCTTATTACTAAATATGTAGACTCCTTCCTTATCACTGTAAAGGTTCCCTAAGAATTTTATATCGAGATATTTAAAATCTTTTCTTAATGATTGAGTCTTATCATATGTAGCTTGGTATCCTAATCCAGTGTTGTAAACATATATCGATGAGTCTTCGGAGTATAGCTGTGGATCTTTTAATATTAATCCTACGAACTCTTTTATATTGTCATATTTCCCTAATCCTTCTATTGGTCCTATTGCATACGCTCCTGTATTAACTACATTTTGACTAGTAATCAGAGATGAGTTACCTGCAGATGGATCTAGTACAAATGAGTATGTATTTCCTTTCCCTTTATCTAACTCTTTAAGTAAATTTACTCCTGCTTCTATATCTTCTACAGTAAATTCAGAAATCTTTAGATTGTTCTGTACAGCACTCATGAGATCCATTATCTTTTTAGGATTGAGTAATGTTTCAGAACTTAAAACTACATCTTTAAATGCGTATATTACTTTCTGTTGTCTTCTTGCTCTTGCAAAGTCAGTACCCTCACTGTTATGCATAGAGTGTCTTGATCTTGAGTACTTTAATGCTGTAGTACCATCCATTAACTGTGGACCTGATTTAAAACTTATCGTTTCATACTTTAAACCTTTTGGGTACATGTAATCAGTAAAACTGTTATCTACATTCACATATACACCTCCTACAGCATCTATTAGTTGTACAAAGCCATTAAAATCAATCATTGCATGATACTGTATCTCCATACCTGTCATCTCTTCTACGATAGATTGTAAAGCAAGTAATCCAGAGCCTTTACTTCTTTTCTCATTTACTGCATATGCAGAGTTTATTTTATTAAACCAATATTTATTTGGATTAACCTGTACATGGAAATCTCTTGGTATGGAAATCATTACAATATCTTTTGTATCGTAATTAAAGGATGCAATTATTATAGTGTCTGTATTCATTAAATCTCCTTTCTCTCTTGTATCAACCCCTATTAGCATTACATTTGTATACTTACCGGTGCTATCTTTTTTAAGCTCTGGCTTTGCTTCTGGTTTTAGTATATTAGTTGGTGTAAATTGGAAACCTATATCAGAAGACACCTTATACCCCTTATACAGAAGATATATTCCTGAAGTAATGCCAATGATGAGGAAAATTGCTAGTACAACACGTAACCAAGAGGCTTTCTTCTTTGTACTACCTCCGTTATATCTTGGAATCTTGGTCTTTGCCAACTCTCTGTCACTCATGTTTATGGATACTTCCATTGGCAGTTCAGAGTAAATTATCTAAGATATTTTTGAATATTCTGATTGTGCTCTGCTAGAGTCTCGGCGTAGTGTGGGTTTCCACTTGCATCATGTATGTAGTAGTAATATTTATTAGGCTTTGGATTTCTTACTGCATTTATTGCAGCTAATCCTGGATTACATATTGGTGTAGGAGGATATCCCTGTTTCTTGTAAGTGTTGTAAGGGTTATCATCCTGTTTATCTGCTACAGTAATTGGTGACTTCCAATCCTTTTTTGGATACAGTAGGGTAGCATCTATTTGAAGTAACCATCCCTCTTTAAATCTTCTCTGTATTATATCTGCAATCATTGGCCTATCTTCAGATGTATATCCTTCTCTTTCAACCATACTTGCTACAATTATATCTTCATATGTATCTGTAAAGCCAACTCTGTTTTTAAAGTTAGTAAGAAGTATCCCTAAGATACTCTTGGTATCGGTATTTACAGAGAAAGAGTATTTATCTGGGAAGAGAAAACCCTCTAAGTCTGTAAGTGGGTATGGTATGCCTAAGCTTTCTATATATACAGGATCTTCTGTTAGCCTTAGGAATTCATCTTTAGAGAATTTAGTATCATCTATCTTCTCATATTCAGATGCAATTATATTTGCAATCTCATCCTTTCTTAAACCCTCTGGTATTGTAATCCATACTCCTTGCTCTTTGGAGGATTGAATCATATCTACAATCTCTTTTATATTTAAATCCTTAGGTATATCGTATACACCTGCCTGTATCTTAGGTGCTAATTTATTAAGTTTTACATATATTTCAAAGTAGGTTGCCCAATTCTCTCTAAGTACTCCTGCACTGATTAAGTCATTGATTATTGATTCAAGAGGCTCACCTTTTTCAATTTCTAATACTACCTTTTCACTACTATCACTATTTGGAGTCTCAAGGGTAGAGTAGTAGGACTTTTTGATAAAGAAGGCTCCTATTACAACAGTGAGTAGTGCTAGTAAGAAGATTTTAATTACGGTTTTCATTTTTATTAGATTCAGAGTTTAAAAATTCTTGAAGAAACAGTGTAGCAGCTATCTTATCTATCTTATGTTTCGTTGATTTCGTATTCTGTCCTAGGGATAGTAACATATTTTGAGCTTCAGTTGTAGAATAGCTTTCATCTTGATATATGATTGGGAGATCTGTTAATTGAGAGAGCTTTTCTTTGAATGATTCTATTACTTTTGTAGTTTTTAGATGCCTACTATCAAATATCTGAGGGTTACCTAAGAGTATCGTTTTTACTCTATATTCATCTATTATCTTCAGAATATCTTGAAGAAGTACATCTATATTCCTTCTTTTTGTTACTTCAAGTACCTCTAATGGAGAAGCTATAACTCCCTTACTGTCAGAGAGTGCTAATCCGATTCTTTTGTTGCCATAGTCTATGGCTAATATTGGTTTTTGACTTTGCATATTTATTCTAATATTGCTTTTATCCTCTTTATACCAGCTCCAACGTTTTCTTGCTTTACAATTTTAAATTTACCTAACTCCTTTGTATTGGATACATGAGGACCGTTACATATCTCCAGGGAGTAGGGATTATCCTTATTACCTATATAGTAGAGTTTTACAGTGTCTCCATATCTTTCCTCAAATGCAGCAAATGGAACTCTCTCTAAGGCTTCTTCTTTAGAAACTTCTTCGTAATTAACATCAAGAGATTTATTGATAGCGTCATTTACATATCCCTCCACCTGCTCTATTTGCTCTTGAGTTAATTTCTCATCACTAGGGAAATCTAATCTAAGTCTTTCAGATGTAATATTACTTCCTTTCTGATATACATGATTACCTAAAGTTTTTCTTAAAGCCTCAAGGAGTAGGTGTGTAGCAGTGTGATACTTTGTAGTCATTTCTGATGTATCTGCTAAGCCTCCTTTAAACATACCTGCAGATGAGGTTCTAGATCTCTCTTGATGCTTACTCTGTGCTTTAGTAAAGTCTTCTTTATTAGATATCTCTAACCCTCTCTCCTTTAATATCTCTTCAATTACTTCTAGTGGTAATCCGAATGTTTCGTACAGTTGGAATGCTTTCTCTCCATCAATGTGTCCTACTGTAGAGAGAGTCTTCTCTAATTCCTTTAGACCATGCTCTACTGTTTTATTAAATTTCCTCTCCTCATCTTCTATAGTTTTGAGTATTAACTCTCTCTTCTCTACTAACTGAGGCCATATATTTTTAAATTGCTCAATTGCTACATCCGCAACCTTTCTTGTAAACTCTCCCTCTATTTCTAACTTCCTACCATGTCTTACAGCTCTTCTAATTAACCTCCTAAGTATATATCCCTGTTGTGTATTAGAGGGGATTACTCCATCCATTACAATCCAAGTAGCAGCTTTTATATGGTCTGTAATTACTCTTTGAGATTTAATATTCTCTATTTTAGAAAGCTCTTTAACTTTATTAAATATTGGAAGATATATATCTACTTCATATACAGAATCTACTCTTTGGCATACTGTAGCCAATCTATCTAATCCACCTCCAAAGTCTACATTGTGTAAACCTAGCGGTTTGTATACTCCATCTTCTAGTAGATATTCCATGAATACGTTATTACCAATCTCTACTAATTCTCCACTGTCTGTTTTGTAAAATATCTCACTATCTGGACCACATGGACCACCAGAGGGTAGACCCCACCAGTTATCTTCTCTTCCTAAGGGCATTATTCTTTCTTCTTTTCCAACCTTCGCATCTATATTGTATTTTGAGAATATATCTTTCCATACAGCTATAGAAACCTCATCTCTTGGTATATCTCCCTCTCCTTCAAATACTGAAGCGTATATTCTGTTAATATCTAGGCCTAATTCTTCTACAAAAAACTGTACTGTCATCTCTATAGCTTCCTTTTTAAAGTAGTCGTTTAAAGACCAGTTACCTAACATTTCAAAAGTTGTACAGTGAGTAGCATCTCCAACCTCATCTATATCTCCTGTTCTAACGCATCTTTGAGAATTGGTTAATCTTTTTCCTTCAGGATGCTTTTGACCTTTAAGAAATGGTACTAATGGAAACATTCCTGCATTTACAAAAAGTACAGAGGGATCATCCTCTGGAACTAATGGTGCACTTGGGATCTCTTTATGATTTCTGTTTACAAAAAAATCTAAATATTTAGCCCTTATATTTTCATATGTAAGATTGTTCATAGGAATGATTATACCAAATGAAAAGTATGTATTCGAGAAGAATATTAAGAATTTTCTTCATTCTCTTTCTTTGCAGCATCTATCTCTGTTAAAAGTATTGAAAGATCTGCCTCAGGTTCAGGAATACTGTTACTTTCATTTTGAGTTACACTCTCTATTGGTTTAGGAGCTTGGAAAGTTTCTGTTACTAGCTCTTCTACATCTGTGCTGGCATTGTATGGTTGTATATTCTCTACACTATTATCTCTTGGTGTAGTAGGAGGAATAGTAGGGTTACTATTTTTTGATTCTTGAGGATTATCTTTCCATACTGCAAATATTATCATTGGTGTAAAGATTGCAAGTACTACTAATGCAATACCTCCTGCAATTATTAATGCAACTCTTTTGTTAATGTAGTAGCCAAAGATATTAAAACTATCTGAATCTATATATTCACCATCTGAAATTGAGAAAGTCCAGCTCTTTTCTACACTCTTCTCTGAGCTATCAGAGAAAGAGATATGGACTTTATGCATCCCTTTATCAAGGTTATCCTCTGGTAGGTATATTACGGTATATTCATATTCAGATATTTTATTTATCTTTATATCAGACGTAATATCATTACCATCAAGTAATACTTTTATACTCTCTTGGTTAACAGTAGAGTCTCTGGAAGCTATTAATGATGCTTTTATAGTGGGCTTACTGTTCTCTACTGTATCAGTGCTTGTAGGGGAGAAGTTAATAACCTGTGGGATATCTAGTATTACAGAATCATCAGGCTCTTTACCCTCTGTTTGTCCTTTAGCAATGACAATCTCTTCTGATACATCCATACCAATGGCTTCAGGTTTCTGATTATCTATAGCCCTAATTATTATCCTATACGTACCATCTTTGAATTGTGAAGTATCAATATCGTATGAAGTACTGTTGTAATCAATATCCTTATCTATTGTTATCCAACTCTTTTCATTTGTAGGATTAGAGGAAAGGTACATTTCAAACTTAACAATATGATTATCATCTACTGCATCCCATACTACTCTGAGAGTTTTTTGGTCAGAGATAACGGTTCTTGTTAGTGGCTCTATTATCTTTACCTTAGGTATATCATTCTCTTTAGGACTTACACTTACAACCCATGATTGAGAAGCAAGATGCTTACTGTATCCATCATGGATAAAGATATTGGCTAGGTAGCTAGCAGCATCAGTTGTAGAGCCTCTAAACTTTATTGTAAGTTTTCCATTCCCTCCATCTTCTATTACTGTTGCTTTTAACCAATCAGTACCGGGAGTAAATGAGTATGAGTAGTTTATTGTATCTCCATCTATGTCCTCTGCTACTAATGTGTATTCATATGTATCTCCTGTCTTTATACTTTGAGATGGTACAGAGTTCTTAGGAAGAGTCACAAATATTGGTTTAGAGTTATCAGCTATAGCTCTTACTCCAGAGACATCGTATGGACTACTGATTACACATTCATATGTTTTTTTGTTTAAATCAAGCATTAAGCCCTTAATCTCATATGCTTTTGCGGTAGTAGGTGTAAATGTAAAGGACTCTGAAACCCTCTTAGGCATAGCTTCATCATATGTTTTGCTTAGTAGGGGGTTATTGTTTTCATCAATAACGGAGAGAGCTTTTATACCTAAAGATGTAGAGAGTGCATCTATCTGTACTCTAAAAGTGCTATCTACTTCTAGAGAGTATGGATTAACATTTGGGAAAGATATTACACAAGGGTTTACATCACTTACCTCTATATCATCAAAGGCCTTATCTCTAATATCAAAGCTCTCATCCTGTAAAAGACCGATAACGAAGACAGGTATAGAGAGAAGCAAGAGAAAGGTTAGAAACAGGCTCTTTCCTTTCTTACTTTTTCTTGGGGCAAATTTTGACTTCATTAGGTATATGATAAGGGTTATTTATTGCTAACTGCAAGTTGATTATTTATATCCTTCTCTAGGTTAGATAAAACACTCTTAGGTTCCTTCTTATTCTCTGCAACCTCCGTTATCGCTTCTCTAAGTAACTCTTCTACAAAACCTTGATCTCCCATCTGCCATGATTTCATATATGGAGCCATTTCACCAATAGCTTTCGTGTACGGATTAGCTAAGAGATCTGAATTAAGACTTACTCTAGAGTAAGGCTCTCCAAAGGCACGTATTTTAGAAGAGTTTGTAAAAAGTAGTTTCTGTTGTTCAGGTTCACTTAGATATTTAATAAATTTCCAAGCCTCTGTACTATTTGTACTACTCTTACTCACACTATCTCCCCAATACATTGAGTAATATACAGGATCATTGTTAGGTAGCTGAGGTAAGCTCGCAAGACCAAACTCTATGTGTGGAGCAGCTTCTAATATATCGAATGCTCTCCAGCTAGGAGCAAACATCATAGCTAACTCTCCTTTAAAGAAGGTAGTTAAATCACTTGCTAAGTATGATGCCCATGTAGGATTATTTCCTAAAGCAAAGCTGGTGTATGTAGTTAGTGCTGTAATAGCTCTTTCTGAGGTTAAGTTTACTTGATTCCTACTGCTATTCATTATACTTGCATTGTTTTGAAGCATTAGAAAGCCTAGTATGTCTGCTGAGTGTACAATATTTCTTGAAGTTCCAATTGCTAAACCTGATTGGGTTATTCTTCCAGAGCTATCCCTTTTGGTAAGCTTGTCTGCTGCTTCCATAAAGGAATCCCAGTCTGCAGGAGGTTCACTGTATCCAGCTGCTAAAAGAAGCTGCTTGTTGTAAATGATTGTAAGTCCATCTATTTCCCAAGGAATTGCATATATCTGCCCATCTGAGCCTGTAAAATCATCTATAGCGGTAGAGTAGAACTCCTCTGCATACTCCTGTGCAGACATTATACTGCTTGGAACAGGGCTTAAGAATGTTTGATATTTAGGTAACCATGTATTGTTAATTCTAATTATATCTGGTGCAGGCTCTGTAGAGCTTGTAGATTGTTGTAATCTTGTATATACACGGCTCTCATAGTTTTTAAAAGCTTGTTGAGAGTAAAGTATCTTTACTCCAGGGTTATCTGATTCATACTTATCTATAATGGGTTGAATTACATCAGTAGGTTCCCATAGCCCCCAATATATTAGCTCTACCTGTTGTGAAGTATCTGGTTTATCAGGTTCAGTACTACCATCTTTCTTCTTAGAAAGTATAATCGCAGTTACTATGACTAATATTAAGAGTAGAACTGTTACTGCTGATAGTATTATAACTAATTTCTTTTGATTCTTTTCCATTGAGTATCATTGTACAAAAATTAGAACCTTTCTGCTACTACAACTAATCTTTTTGTTCCAACTCCAAGTGGCCAACATGTCATCATTGTTAATGTTTCCTTATCGCTCTGGCTCTTTAGTATGGAAAAATCATCAGGAGAAACTATTCTCTTATTCCTAACAATATATTTTAATTCCTCTCCCCCCTTATTTATACTCACACTATCCCCTATATCTACTCCCTCTAATCTTGTAAATATTGTCTCTGGTAAGTTGGAGTGTCTACTGAAGAACTTCTCTACAGCGCTGTGTCCATAGATAAAGGAGTTACCACCATCTCCAGGTAGAGGAGTTCCCTTAAAGTGAGCTAATCCAAACTTAAGATACTGGTCATATACCTTTTCATCAGAGCTTTCTACATTAGGAGTAATACGTATATCCTTTATATCTATCTTATCAATAGTGATGTACATATTCTCGGAGTACTCTTTGTTTACTACGATAGGTTTACTTGTTTTTGTCTTAGGGTCATATGTAAATACACCCTGATACTGAAGACCTTCTGCACTATCTGAAAGATTTGCAAAATAGCTTTTACCTGGATCATAGTAGGCAAATTCATCTGCAATATACTGTCTGTATGACTCTGGTAATGGATCCTTCATTATTCTCTGTTTGAGTTCTTGAAACTCTCCCTGTACGTATGATTTAGTAAGAGGGAATACCTGACTTATAATTACTACTATACCTATTACTCCTAAAATCCAAGCTATACTCTTTTTCATTCTCTTTACTTTTTTCTCATCTACAGAGGATATCTTTATATTTTCTTCCATCTTAATATCTTATCAATTAAATATTTCTATGTCATTTCTTGGCACTCTTGCTAATTGTTTGCTAGAATTGTACCTATGAGCAAAAAAGATTACTACGAAACCTTAGGGATTTCAAAAGAAGCTAAAAAAGAAGAGATAAAGAAAGCATACAGGAAACTTGTTAAAAAGTATCATCCAGATGTAAATAAAGAATCTGGAACAGATGAGAAATTTAAAGAGGTTCAGGAGGCGTATGAAGTACTCTCTGATGAATCTAAGAGAAAGGCATATGATCAGTATGGACATGCAGGAACAGAAGGTTTTAATCCTGGAGCAGGCTTTAATGGGTACAGTACGTATGGGGATGCCCCTTTTGATATGGGGGATATCTTTAATACTTTCTTTGGGGGTGGTGCAAGTAACTTTGGTTTTGATTTTGGACAGGGCGGATCTAGAAGACAATCTAACTTGGGGGAGGATTTAAGATATAGGGTGAAGGTGAGCTTTGCAGAGGCGATGAAGGGTGGAGAGTACAAGATAGGGATTAAGAAAAATGTAAGGTGTACTGTGTGTAATGGAACAGGTAGTGAGACAGGTAAAAGAAAAACCTGTGATGTTTGTAACGGTACAGGTAAAGAGAGGAGAGTACAAAATAGCTTCTTAGGACAGATTGCAGTTATGGCAGAGTGTTCTAAATGTAGAGGTATGGGTACAATCCCTGAAAAGGTTTGTACAGCATGCTCTGGTACAGGTATCCAATCTAAGGAAGAGACTGTTAAGGTAAGAATACCTGCTGGTGCATATGATGGAATGGTCCTTCGTTTTAGAGAGGGTGGTAATGCTGGTATAGCGGGGGGAGAGTTCGGAGATTTATATATTGAGGTAGAAGTAGAACCCTCTGTAAAGTTTGATAGGAGAGGTAATGATTTGTACTCAATAGAGGAGATTCCTGTTCATTTAGCAGTATTGGGAGGGAACATACAAGTTGGCACAGTAGAAGGCACTGTTAAGTTAAAGATTCCTAAGGGTACTCAATCAGGTACAGTCTTTAGGGTTAAAGGACAAGGTGTCCCTATTCTTGGTAAAGATGGCTCTAAGGGAGATCTATATGTTCGTATAGATGTGAATATTCCAGAGAGATTAAGTAGGCAAGAGAAGAAGCTTTGGGAGGAGCTAAGTTCTCAGTAAGGTTTACATACTAGTCGATTTCTGCTATTATTAACCAGTTATACAGGAGGGTGGGGCAAAGGTCTCACCTTTTTTTTAGTAAAGATATTTTAATTTGTTTTAAGTATATAAAATGGCTATGACATCAGAATTAGTAGCTGCAATTAATCAGATCGCTGCAGAGAGAGGAATAGATAAAGAGGAAGTATTTAAGGCTTTAGAGTCTGCAATACTGAGTGCTGTAAGAAAAGATAGATATGGAAGAGTTGATAGAGAGGATGAAGAGATAGATGAGAACTTGGGTGCTAATCTTTTTGCAGAGGTAGACAGAGAGACAGGAGAGTTTAAACTCTTTGCTTCAAAGGTAGTTGTTAAAAAAGTTAAAGATGAAGAAACAGAGATTGCTCTAAGTGAAGCTGAGTTAATATCTCCAAGTGTAGAGATTGGAGATGCTGTACAGATAGAGATGCCTTCTGATGATTTAGGTAGAATTGCAACTCAAACAGCAAAACAGGTATTACTACAAAAGATTAGAGAATCAGAGAAGGATGCCTTAATTAGTGAGTTTAGTGATAAGGTGGGAGAGGTATACACTGCATTAATGCAAAGGATGCAAAAGGGTATGGCAGTTATGGAGATAGGTAAAGCAACAGCATTTATGCCTCCTGAAGAGCAAATTGCAAACGAGTTCTATAGAGTTGGAGAAAGATACAAAGTTTTGTTAAAGAGTATAGAGGATTCACAGATCTTAGTATCAAGAGCAGACCCTAAATTCCTCATAGAGCTTTTTAGATTGGAAGTGCCAGAGATAGAATCTGGAGCTGTTGAAATTAAGGCTGTTGCAAGAGAGGCTGGTTCTAGAAGTAAAATTGCTGTAGTATCTCATCAGGATGGTATTGACCCAATTGGTTCATGTGTAGGTCAAAGAGGTATTCGTATTGCGAATGTAATGAATGAGCTTGGTGAGGAGAAGATTGATATAATTGAATGGGATGAAGAGTTAGATAGGTTTGTTGCTAATGCATTGAGTCCTGCAAAAGTAGACTCAGTAATAATCTCTGATGAAACCGCAACAGTTACATGTCCTTCTGATCAGCTTTCTTTAGCAATAGGTAGAGATGGACAGAATGTTAGATTAGCATGGAAGTTAACAGGTACAAAGATAGATATTGTTGGTGCAGAGGGAGAAGAGATAGAGAGTGAGGAAGAGGTAGCTGAAGATGAGAAAGAAGTTAGTAAGGATGAGAAAGAGGTAAAGACGAAGAAAAAAGCAGAAGCTAAGAAAGAGAGTAAGGAAGAGAAAGAAATTGTAGAAGAGAAAGATGCTGTTGAAGAGTATGCAAAAGAGAGTGGAGAGGATGTAGTTAGTAAAGAATAATTATAGTTTATAAATAATGACTAAAAAAGGATCAGTAAACAATACAGAGAGTAGTAGAGTTCCAATAGTAGCTATCTTGGGTCATGTTGATCATGGAAAAACTACAATATTGGATCAGATACGTAAGAGTAATGTACAAAGCTGTGAAGCTGGTGGTATTACTCAGAGAATTTCTGTTTTTACTGTTTCTCCAAATAGTGAGAAATCTAAAAAGATTACCTTTATTGATACACCAGGGCATGAAGCTTTTGATTTAATGAGATCAAGAGGTGGTACTGTTGCTGATATTGTAATACTTGTTGTTGCTGGTAATGATGGTGTAAAGCCTCAAACTATCGAATCTATTGATATTATTAATAACTCTACTGCTAGAGCAATCGTAGTTATTAACAAGAGTGATTTACCAGATATAGATGTTGCAAAAATAAAAAGGGATTTAGTTAAACATAATCTCTCTGTAGAGGGAATGGGTGGTACTATTCCAATTGTTGAAGTATCAGGTAAAACAGGTAAAGGAATACCAGAGCTATTGGACTTAATAAATCTTGTTGTAGATGTAGAAGGCTTGCAAGAGAGAGAGGTGCTTCCAGAGGGTGTTGTAGCTAAGGCATTTGTGCTGGAGTCTGTAAAAGAACAATCTAGAGGTAATGTATCTACCTTAGTTTTAACATCAGGAGATCTATGTAAAGGCTCTTGGATAGGGTATAAGATTGGAGAGAGGTTAAAGATAGAGAAGGTTAAAGGTATTATCTCCGAAGAGGGAGAAAATATTTGTGATCTTTTTTGTGGATATGGTGGTAATATAATTGGACTCTCAGAATTAATACCTGTTGGTTCAGAGGTATATATATTAAAGAAGAATAGTGAGAAGCTTCTCTCCTCTTTATACAAGGTTGAGGAGAAAGAGGTAGTAGAGGATGAAGCTATTACTGAGGATGATATCTTTGGTGATTTACTAAATGAAGAGAAAGAAGATGGTGAGAGTTACCTAAACATTATTCTTAAAAGCTCTTCGGAGGGCTCTCTTGAAGCTATTAAAAAAACATTGGATAAGATTGAGAAAGATGGTTTTACTGTAAACATTATATCTGAGGGAGTTGGTGATATAAGCTTGCGAGATGTAGAGATGGCTAAGCTTTCTAAAGCTATTCTCTTAGGTTTTGCAGTTGGTAGTGAGAGGGGTGTACAAGATATTGCTAAAAAGAGTGGAGTTTTATATCGTACCTATTCCGTTATCTATAAACTAGTAGAAGAGGTAGAGGGAGCACTAGATATGCTCTCTGCTCCTACACATGAAGAGGAAGAGATAGGTAGTGGAGTTATAAAGATGATTATTACTCTTACAGATGGATCTAAGGTATTGGGAACAAGAGTTAAAGATGGTATATTAAAGAGAGATTGTAAATGTTACTTGGTTAGAAATGATGAGATTCTTGGAGAAAGTAAGATTAAATCTTTAAGAAAGAGCAAAGATACAGTTACTCAAGTAAAGCAGGGTGAAGAGTGTGGAGTTATATTGAATAGCAATGTTGAAGCCCAAGAGGGAGACGAGCTTTACTGTTATAAGGTTATTCGTTAGTTAAAAGTTGACACAAACCCTATAAGGATATAAAATAGGCTTTGTGTTGTCTTTCGTCTAGTATTGTAAAATTAATAATATGGTGTTAATCTAGAATATATGTCACTAATCAAAGAAGAAAAGCAGAATATAATAAAGGAATTTGCCCTACATGAGGGTGATACTGGCTCTCCAGAAGTTCAAATAGCTATCCTTACAGAAGAGATAACAAGATTAACTGAACACTTGAAAGAACATAAGAAGGATAATCACTCTAGGAGAGGTTTACTACAAAAGGTTGGTAAGAGACGAAGACTTATTCAATATCTTCAACTTAACGAACCTGAAAGATACGAAACACTTGCAAAGAAAATAAAGATATAACCTAAGGACTTTTAATAAAAGCCTTTCTTTTTCTCCTCTCTCTTGATATAACTTCTAAGTTAAAGACTATACTTTTGATAATTTAATATTTATACATTTATTTATGCTTTTTAATCATAAAATATACGAATTTGAAATAGATGGTAGGAAGTGTTCCTTTGAAACAGGAAAGCTTGCACTACGATCTGAATCTGCAATTATTGCCAGAATGGGGGACACTGTTGTAGAAGTTAATGTTAATACTGCTCCTGCAAAAGGAGATCTAGACTACTTTCCTCTCTCTGTAGAGTACATAGAAAGATTCTATGCATCTGGAAAGATAAATGGGTCTAAGTTTGTAAAGATAGAGAGATATCCTAGTGATGATGCTGTCCTTAAAGCAAGGATGATAGATAGGGCACTACGTCCTAGATTTCCTGAAGATTACAGAAATGAAGTAAGTCTAATTGTAACTGTAATGTCATATGATGAAGAAAATGATCCTGTAATATTAGCTATTAATGCAGCTTCAGTTGCTTTACTCAATTCTAAAGCACCTTTTAATGGTCCAGTTTCAGGTGTAAGAATGGGAATTGTAGATGGAAATATAAAGCCAATATATGAAAGTATGGAGGATGTAGATGAGAAGAAGCAGATGAACTATGTAGTAGGTGGTGATGGAAAGCTCTTCTCAATGATTGATGCAGGCTGTTATGAAATACCTGAGGATCAAGCAGTTGAGGCTATGGAGATGAGTCTTGTTGAAATGAAGGTATGGATTGAAGCACAGAACAAATTTGTAGATATGTTAGAGAAGAAAGATAAAGCATATGTACCATTTGTTATAGAGGAGGACATGGTAACCGCAATTTCAGAGTTTCTAGGAGATAAGGTATTAGAGAATCTCTTAGCAGCAGATAGGCAGAAGCATGAGGAAACCAAAGAGGAGATGTTTAAGCAGTTTGAAGGCAAATATACAAAATCAAATATGACAGAGGCATATGATAAGCTTCAGAAGAAAGCATTAAGGAAGTATGTAAAAGAAACCAAAAAGAGAGTTGATGGAAGAGAGTTAAATGAGATTAGGGAAATGGCAGCAGAGGTAGATTTACTACCTAGAGTTCACGGCTCTGCACTCTTTACAAGAGGAGTAACTCAGGTTCTCTCTATCGCTACATTAGGTAGTCTTAAGGATGCAAAGATGATAGATGATATGTTAGGTGAGAAAGAGAAAAGATATATGCACTTCTACAATGACTTACCATTCGCATACGGTGATGCAGATAGAGTTAGGTTAAATCCAAGTAGGAGAGCTGTAGGTCATGGAATGTTAGCAGAGAAAGCCCTTATTCCTGTAATACCATCAGAGTCAGATTTTCCATATACAATCTTAGTTATGTCTGAGATACAGGGAGAGAATGGATCTAGCTCAATGGCTTCAGCATGTGGATCATCTTTAGCATTAATGGCAGCAGGTGTCCCTATTAGAAAAATAGTGGGTGGTATAGCTTGTGGTCTTGTTACAGATGATAATGGAGAGTTCCATATCTTAACTGATATGCAAGGTGTAGAAGATTTCTATGGAGACATGGATTTCAAAGTAACAGGTACAAAGGATGGAATAACTGCAGTACAGATGGACACTAAGATGGCAGGATTGAGTATGGAGGTTGTTAAAGCAACATTAGAAGTATCTAAAGAGGCAAGAGTAAAAGTAATTGAAGTAATTGAAGGAGCTCTTCCTGAGTCTAGAGGAGAAATCTCTAAGTTTGCACCAAAGGTTGCTAGAGAGAAGATACCTGTAGATAAAATTGGAGAGTTAATTGGTCCTGGTGGTAAGAATATTAGAGAATTGACTGAACAAACAGGAGCAGAGATAGCTGTAGAGGAAGATGGGACTGTAAATATCTACTCTTCAAGTCAAGAATCTATAGATATGGCACTAAAATATGTTAAAGGTCTTAGCTTTGTACCAGTAGTAGGTGAAATATATGATGGTAAGGTAGCCTCTATTATGGAGTATGGAGCCTTTGTAGATATTGCTCCAGGAGTATCTGGCTTAGTACATGTATCTGAGATTACAGATGAATTTGTAAAAGATGTACATAAATTCCTTAATGAGGGAGATACAGTGAAAGTAAAGATATTGGAGAAAGATAAGCTTGGGAGATTAAAATTCAGTATCAAACAGGCAACAGAGGGAAGTAAAAAGGAGACCGCACAAGAGTAATCTCTTAAATTGGTATTGCAAGAGGGGGAGGCTTAGCTTCCCCTTTCTCTTTCTAATACCCTATGCTTTAACTATTTTAGCAATATAGAAACCCATCATTTCTGGAGATGGTAAAATTCTAATACTCTTTTTAACTGAGGGATCATATGTATTACCACTCCAATGAGTTATACCAGGAGATGTAAACTGTTTAAAAGCTTTAAACTTATCAGAATTTACTAAATCAATATCTACTACCTTTGCATTCTTATGCTTATCTAATAGATGTGTAACAACAGCCTCATTCTCCTCTGGTTCTAAGGTACATGTAGAGTAAACAAGAGTGCCACCACTTTTTAATGTTCTAAACGCAGACTCTATTAACTCCTTCTGTAGAGTAGAAGAACCTTTTACTTTCTTAATACTCCAAAATCTTAAAGGTTTAGGACCCTTTAGATATATCATTCCCTCTCCACTACATGGAGCATCTAGAAGAACTTTATCAAAATAGTCAGGGTATTTTCTTCCAAACTCTCTTGCATCACTAAGAGTAATCTTTACACTTGTAGCACCAAACTGCTCTACAACATTTCTAAGCGAATTTGTACGGCTAACCTCTATCTCATTTGCAAGAATGGTTGCCTTATTATTCGTTAACTGTGCAATATGAGTACTCTTACTACCAGGTGCAGAGCATAGATCAACTATTGTTTCCTTTGGTTTAGGATCCAGTACTAATGTATCTAATATACTAGAGAGATTCTGTATGTAGAACTGTCCATTCCTATACTCCTCTGTTTGGGATACTTCATCCTTATCCCTGTTATTAACAAAGTAGGTATTAGGTGCCCACGGTATCTCCTCTAATACATATCCTCTAAGCTTTAAACTTTTAAAAGTATCTTGTGGTCTTGCTTTAAGAGAGTTTAATCTAATAGTAGTTCTTGCTCTTTGGCTAAATATTGGTACTATCTGAGCCTTAGATACTCTTAATATACTTGCCATTCTTGAGATAAAGATATCCTCTTTCGTGTAATATCTTTCCTCTTTAGAGCTATCATAGAAAGGAACTGCTCTTTTCCTCTTAAAATTTGTTCTTAGCTTCCTCTTAAATTCTCTTCCTTTCTTCCTATCTTTCATTATATATCTCCCTTTAGATATTTTAATATACTACCAATTACTAACCCTGCTGTTTCTGTTCTTAGCATATTACCCTCTAGTTTAATAAAGCTAAATCCTAAATCTTTGAATATTTCTATATCACTCTCACTCCATCCCTTTTCAGGACCTATTGCTATTACAAATGGCTTCTTTATATTAACAGCCTTCACATATTGACTAAGTGAAGATGTTTGTACATTCTCTGTAGCTAGACATATCTTGTTACTACCCTCATCGACAGAGAGCTCTGTAATTTTAATAGGTTTCTCTATTATCGTACTCTTTAAGGTTCTAGATTGTTCTACTGCATCTTTAATAATCTTTCTCCAAAGTCCGTAATCTTTAATAGCCTTATTTTTACTCCTAAGAGAATATTTAGACTCTATTGGAACAATTCTATCTATACCGATCTCTACAGATTTCTCTATAAAGAAGTTAAACTTACTATCATTACTTAATGATTGAATAATTGTAGTATCTATTCCATCTAAAACATCCTTCTCTTCAATCATTTCCCTTATCTCTACCTCAACAGAGTTCTTCTGAATATGGGTTACTATCGCTAGGAAGATATATTGGTAGTTCTCTATCTCAACTACATCTTCAATATTAAGTTTTAGAGTATTAATAGCAAAGCTACTATCCTTATCTGATAGGTGAGTAATATCTCCCTCTTGTAATTTATGTCTAATAAAGAATCTTTCCATACGTGCCTATTATACCACCTAGAGGGTTAAAACGTTGTTTTTTAGTATAAAACTTGACATGTTAGACGAAAAATAATTAGATATAACAATATCTAAAGTTTAAATATTTGAAAATATGGAAACAATACCCCCCTTATATTGGATGATAATTATTGCAATTGGAGTAGGCTTTATCTGCTTCGTCCTATATGAATTTGCAATGCTAATTAAAGAATCTAAGAATGCTGTAGCTGACTCAAGGAAGATTATTCAAGAAGCAGAGAAAACAGTAGATATGGCTAATACAATAATGACAGAAGCAACAGAGATAGTGACTACTGTGAAAGGTACAGTGTATGAAGTAAATAGTGCGATAATAAGGCCAGTGAGAAAGATTTCATCATTGGTTTCTGTAGCATCTGCATTTACCGAGGGTTTAACCTCTAGAAGGAAGTAAAATCGTTGCTATTGTATTCCTCTCTTTGTATGATGAATAGATGCATTTAACACCTTACCAAAAAAGACAACTGAAGATTGTTGTTGCTTTAGTTATAGGTATACCATTAACTATTTTTGCCGTATATCAGGGTATTCAGTATCTCTCAAAAGCAAGTGCTGATGTAACTCCTCAAGATGTTGTAATTACCAACCTTACTACTAACTCACTTACTGTAACATGGTTTACGCAGAGTGCTACAGATGGATACGTTATCCCACTATTAAATGGTGTAGAGCAAAGTCCTGTTAGGGATAAAAGAGGGAGTGGAAGAAGAACATCCCACTATGTTGAATTAAGAGCTCTAGAACCAAGTAGTAAGTATAGCTTTACGATAGTGTCAGGTGGTAGTAAGTATACGAATAGTAGTGGTATAAACTATGAGTTTACAACTGCACCTGTTGGTACTGAGACACCCATTCCAAACCCTATACACGGTACTGTAACAGGGATCTCTAATGATGATGTTGTTGTATATGTATTTTCTAAAAACAAAAGTACATATCCAGTATCTACTACAACTCCAAGCGGAGGTAACTGGATAGTGGATCTTTCATCTCTTAGAAAGATTTCTGACAAGAGTATAGTAAAGATTACTGATGATACAGAGTTACTGTTAATGGCTAAAAATAGTACAGGAAAAGGTGCTGTTTTAGAGGGGTCATACTCATCTCTTTTTGATAGTAATGGGAAATTAAATAGGACTCTCTCTTTAGCAGTAGGAGATCTTGGTGATCTAATTTCATATTTCCCTGATGAATCTAGATTAGGAGCAAAGGTAATAGATAAGCCAGAGCCTAAACCACCTGTTGTAATAAAACCTCCTACAACTCCTACTCAAGATACTGATAGAGAAGATACAGTTATAGATAGAGATTATCAAATAGTGCATGATTTAAGATGGGTAGATATGGTTACTGGACAAGCAACAAGTAATTTACAGAGTGGAGAGAGTACAGTACTGATTACAAACTTAACAGACGTAGGCTTTACTGTAGTATGGAGATCTCCTCAGAAGGTAGATGGATATATAAAGTATGGAACAAGTAAGACATCTCTTACAGAAGAGGTTTGGGATGTTAGAGATGGTTTGTCCAATAGAGGTACATACTATGCTCACTCTGTAGAAAGTAAAAGAATAGATCCTGATACTACATACTACTTTACAATATACTCTGGAGAAGATATCTATAACAACTCGGGAAGTATGTACTCTGTTACAACTCTTCCTACTTTAAGTTCTCCTCCTCCCTTTGAAACTAGATCTGGTTCTCTTGAGAAAATATCTACTCCTGGTGATTGGATAGTAATTGCTCAAATTGTAGATGATGATGAGGCAGGTACCTTAGGTAGCTCTAAATTAATGTCTACAATTCCAGATGATAATGGGTATTGGATATTAACAGTAGGAGATACTAGAAGTGAGGATGGTAGTACATATTTCTCATTCTCTAATGCGGATATCCTTAATATATATTTCTTAGGAGCAAAGGAGAAGCTATTTGAATTCCCTATGTCTCTCTCTGAGATTAACTTAGATACCTCTGCTGTAGATAGTACTGTAGTAGAAAATAGTGTTAAATTGCTTTCTGATTATGGAATAGTTAATATAAAATGAGGTTTGTTAATTGTTTATAAATACATTAGAATCATTTGCTTAATGGATATAAAAGGGACACTCTTAAAATTTAAACCCATATTCTTTTTACTACTAATGTCTTTTGTGACCTTTACTCTTGTATGGACAGTTAATCAGTTTAAAAATAGCTCTGAGTTTGTATCTACTAAAGAGAGCACTAAGGAATTAAATTCTGTAGAAATAGTATCTCCTGTTTTAAATGAAAGTGATAGTACAGTACCTGAGAAAGTACAGGAAGATAACAATCCAATAGTATTAAGCACGATAGCTTCTAGTCAATGCTCTGCATCCGTTATCAAGATAGATTCATACTCTGTTTGTACTAGAGGTGGAAGTGCAGAGATTGACTATAAAGATGGGTACAGATCGGGTACCTCTGTAAGTAAGAACTCGACTGTTGAATTAGTAGAAGTTAATATCCCTTTAGAGCTATTCTCAGGCTCTGGTGTAAAAGATTCGAATAGGAAAATTACAACAAAAACTCCAATATATAAACCTGCAGGAGAGCAGATAGATCCTAAAGTTGCAAATGTAAAACTACCTCCTGGTACTAATATAATTGAATATAAAAATCCAGTTAAAGATAGACCTTTCTCCACACCTTACACTACATCGATGGCAGAGCAGGTATCAGAAGATGGTGAGGTGATTGTTGATAAAAAGATAATAAATAACTGTGAAGAGTGTAATAACCCTTCTAATGTGAATCCAGATAACTCAAATAAAAGCTCTGAATTTGTATATGAATCTCTGTATAAAGTACCCGGAGAAAAAGCTACCGCTAACACATCTAAAGCTATTGAGTCTTGTACTGAGGATGATCAATTTGTAGATTGGCCATCTCCAGCATCTGATAGAAAAGCATGTGCAGTTTCTCCTCTTGCTGTTGCAGTAAAGCTTGTAGAGACATTCACAGAAGCAATATGGAGTGAATGTAAGGGAGTTTTAAGATATGATGAAAATGGTAACCCTATCCCTCCTAGTGATAATTGTATTCGTCCGGAAGATATTGTAATAAAGATGACATCGGCTTTCGGTTCGGACAGAGAGTGTCTTGATGGTGTGTGTACGAATGCATATATGAATACAAGGAATAAAGTGGCATTGATGCCTTCAGAGTCAGAGAAGTATTCAGATAAGGTATATTACACTACAGATTGTAAGGTAATTATCGAAGGTAAGAGATATACTGTAAAGTGTGCATGGGATATGTCTCATCTATTTAAAGAAAGAAAGTTTTCAGAATATGATGATTTACCCGAGATAGAGAAGACTCCTCCCAAAGAGGTTTATAAAGATTTTTTAACCAATGAAGCTACTAAGAGACAGTATGAGCCAGTAGTAAAAATATATTAGATTAATTTATTAACAAACAACAATGAGTATATCTCTTAAAGTATATGGCTATTTTTTATCTATAAAAGAAATAGTAAGGAGGAAATCTTTTAAAAATTCTTTGGTAATAGCCTTAACAGTAATACTGTTTTTTGGAGTATTTAATGTATATGCACAAGAAGATAAAATATCTCCTGATTATACTGGTACTAAAACCTTTCATAATGAAATGAGTGGTGTTGATCCAGAAGAGGATAATATGAATAGTAGGGAAGGATTAGAAGTTTTAAATAGTGCTTGGACTGCACTATCTTTAATAGCTCCAGAAGTCACCGAGAATGGTCCAGAGGTTATGAATAATCCAAATATTCCATATGACTTACGAAGAGGTGTATTAGGAATGGTAGAGGATGCAGGAGATCTAGTATATGCATCATACCCTACTATTAACATCCCAGAACATTTAGCTCAACAGTGGGTACCTGGGTATCAGGAGAGTGTTACAAGTTTGTATGCACAGAACTCCTCTGCTGGACATGAGTCAGGATACTCTGAATTAATGGGTAGTGGGATAGTAAAGCTTTGGAACAGGACATTAAATCTTGCATATGTAGCATTTGTAGTAGTAATGATAGCTGCAGGCTTTATGATTATGTTTAGACATAAGCTTGGTGGTCAGACTATGGTAACCATAGGGAATGTATTACCGGGAGTTATTACAGCCCTTATACTAGCTACATTCAGTTTCGCTATAGCAGGATTAATAATAGATTTAGGTGGAGTATTAACAGGCCTTGTTGCCTTCATACTTGGAGAGGGTGCTGAAATAAAAACTATCTCGAACATAGGTGGCCTTATGTCTGCAGTATTGAGTGGAGGCCTTGGAATGAAGGCTCTAATGAGTGGTGTGGGTGGATTGTTCATTGGCGGTATTGGTGTCGCAGGTGCAGGTGGTCTCGCAGCAATTGCTACTGCTCCTTTTGGTCTTCCATTAGTATTAGGGTCCCTTGGGGCAATAGGTATTATATTTGCAATCATTATTGTTGGGGTAATTTTTGTTGGTGCTGTTAAGGTTATAATAGCGCTCTTTAAAGCATACTTTAGCTTACTATTAGGAGTAATCTTAGGCCCTATACAAATCACTCTTGGAGCTATGCCTGGAAATAGCCATATGATTAAGAATTGGTTTCTAGGCATATTTAGAAATGTAATGGTATTTCCTGTTGTACTTTTCATTGTTAATATTCCAAATGCATTGATGAATTCAGGTAGTGAAGTATTACTAAAGTTCCCAGGGAAATTAGTATATGAAGATCCAAATACATATGATGCAGGAGGATTAAACGTAGCAGGGGGACTTTTCATTTTCATTCTTAAAATCTTTGTACTGTACTTTGCAGCTCAAGCACCTAAGTTCCTTGAAGCTTGGTTCCCACCAAACTCACCAAAGGCTGTTGGAGAGGGTCTTGCATCAGCACAGGCAAGTCTGTCTAAGATTCCTTTAGTTGGAGGATTTTTTAAGTAATAGATTAAATATTTATATATGGCTAAGAAACCTAAATCAGACAATTTTGATGCTTTAGGTAGTGTTTTTGACTTCCTTTTTACTGAGGCTAAAAAACCACCTGATAAAAGAAAACCGATTAAACCTACTGGAGTATCGGCAAATGATGCATTAACAGCAGCAGCATTCGCTGCATTAGAGAAGCCTGGTGCCTTTATGTCTGATAACATTGTTACAGAGTTTAATAGATCGTTAGATTACCAATTAGGAGTAATACAGTTTGGAGATGGGGAACCGGGTAAGCTAAAAATTAAAAGTAATAACTTAATTAGTTTTCTTAAAGATCCGCAGGGAACTGTAGACAAAGCATTAGCAGGGGCTAAAGGAGCAAGAAGGGCAGGTAGAGCAGCATACTTAGGAGAA
>JBBADY010000004.1:0-22024 GCA_041656215.1 Candidatus Dojkabacteria bacterium
ATCTACTCTAAAGCCTTTCATACTTTTATATCTAGGTACAGCATCCTTAATTACCATGGTTAGGACATGTCCGTAGTGAGGTTTATTGTTAGAAGTAATAGGGCCATCATAGAAGGTAAAGGTTTTGTCTTTAGGTCTTTGATCAATACTCTTTTGTAAGATATTATTACTATCCCAATATTTTAAAATCTCTAACTCTGTATTTGAGAAGTTAGGTATACTGTTTTCCTTAGATATCTTTATACTATCCATTTATATATTTATTAATATTAAACAAAAATCCCCTTGTAAGATATGATACATTGTATCAATTCTTACAAAGGGACGCATATACGTGTTACCACCCTTTTTCAAAACTACATTACTGTAATCTCCTTATAGACCAGATATATGGTCCTGTTTACTTTCGGTAACAAACCGTTGGATTCTACTCACCTAAAGGCTTTCTTTCCACCACTTACCAGTGATTACTGGGTCTTTGTGTTAAAAGATTATATCACACTAAAAGGTATATACTGAAGAAGCTATTTTAAAGAATGCATCTTTACTAGCATCCGTACCATTAAGATATGAAATTAAATTCTTGTATATTCTCCTGTTATCCTCAACAGATTTTACTTCACGAGCATCTGTGAACCTTTTACTACCACTATCATACCCCCAAACAGTTAACCTATCAGAGCTACCCTCTGTTCCTAATCTATCATCTAATCTAACCATTAGAAGTGGAATATCATGTTGTAAGGCTTTGTTGTAATCAAGTATGAAATAGAGGTCACTTGAAACTGGATTTTTAAAAAGAGTTGTAACTGCCATATCTAGTTTAGCAGGAATACCTTCAATATTACGGTGATAATAGACGGCATCATTTTCATACTTAGTAAATCCCATTTGATCTACAAAGTTAGTATATATCTGATCATATTCATTCAATTTACTCTCTACTCTCTCCTTAGAGATATCTAATACATCCGCTCTTTCAAAGATCCCATACCTATTACTATCAGTTACTATCCTCTCTCCATATTTAATTTGTTCTGTTGTTCCTGTTTCCTCTTGGTAATCGTATGGCATTTTTCTCTCTTTTAAATTAATATCTATATACATTATACCTAATTTCTGTACTTTTAAAAAAGATTTTGAAAAGAGAAGATATTGAAAAAATAGCGTACAGTAGTAATGATGTATTTCCATTAAGAGAAGATCTGTACAAAGCAGTAGAGCTCACACCAATAGATACTGTTAAGGTAGTAATAATTGGGCAAGATCCATATCATGGAATTGGTCAAGCAAATGGATTAGCTTTCTCTGTAAACAAAGGTATTAAAATACCACCCTCTTTAAGAAATATCTATAAAGAACTTGAAGATGATTTAGGTATAGAGACTCCTAAGCATGGAGATTTAACAGAGTGGGCGAAGCAGGGAGTACTACTTTTAAATAGTGTACTGAGTGTACAAAAGGATACCCCAGGCTCACATAGGGCTCTTGGATGGGAAGAGTATACAGACAGTGAAATTAAGAAGCTCTCTTTACAGAAAGAAAATCTAGTCTTTATACTTTGGGGTAAATATGCTCAGCAGAAAAAAGAGTTAATTGATGAGAAGAAACACTTACTGATAGTCTCCCCACACCCATCTCCATTCTCTGCAAGAAGAGGATTCTTTGGTAGTAAGCCATTCAGTAGAACAAATACATACCTAAGAGAGCACAGTATCCCCCCTATAAATTGGACACTCTCTACTTAATCTCTACACCACCGAAAGCTACACCTCCAGTAATCTCTAATACAGGCTCTGTAATATCACTCTCTTCAATCTTAGGATCCCAACCTCCAAATATCCCTGTACCATTTGTTACTACTCTACAATCCTTTGGAACAAATATCTCAACTCCTCCAAATGCACAGTTAACATGTAGCTTAGCACCGCCCTTTGCTATCTTAGCCTCTCTTAAATCTATTGTACATCCACCAAAAGCAACATTAATCTCTCCCCCTTTAAACTCCTTAGACTTAACCTTCTTATCCACTCCCCAAAATACAACTGTCTCATTTAAAGTATCCTTAGTACTAGATTGCTTCTGCATATTGGTAGAGCCTTTATCATTCTTAATTAGTATAGAGATACCAATTGTAATTATTAAAACAGGCCACAGTATTGCGAAAAAATTCCAATGAAAAAGATTAGTAGAAAGTAATACTGCACCTACAACTAACAGTATTAACCCACCATTACTATTACCATCTATTAGAAGTTTAGATCCAAGTAAGATTAAAAGAAGAGGCCAGAAAGTCCATATGAAGGACCACAGAGAGACAGTGAAAGTACCAAACATACCTATCTGTTCTGCTAAGAAGAGTATACCTAATACTATTAGGATTACTCCAAAGATAAAACGCGTACTATTTTTCATATTAAGTATTAATAATATTATTTACTCTCTATTACTAAAGAGCCTACACCTACATTAGCTACAATATTAACTTTAATCTCTGCTAAATCATAGTTCTCTGATTTATAACCCTTCTCACTACCAATAAAGGATGCTATATCTTTACCATCCCCTGAGATATTACCAATACCTAAATCATACTCTAATGAGTATCCTACACCCTCAGGAAGCTGTAAAACAACCTCTCCTGCTCCAAGCTCAATAGAGATTTTCTCATTCGGAATACTTCTCTCACTTAAATCTATTACTAATTTACCTGCACCAACCTGAGAGTAGATGTCACCAATTACAGAATCTGATAACAGCACCTTACCCTCTCCTGCTCCTAAAGTAATGTTTAGATTAGTTAAAATACTCTCTTTACCTAAAACTAGGTCATATTTTGCCCTCTGGTTATTAATAAACATAAAGCCTCTTGGAGAAGCACCCTTAAACTCCATACTGAGTTTTCCATCCTCTAGCTTACTTTCAATAGTTGGGGATGAGAAATGGTCTGGATATGTAGATTCTACTGTAAGATAGTTTGAAACTGATTCATCAGACAACTCAAAGTACGCACCTCCAATATTTAACTGTAAGCTCTTACTCATTACATCCTCAGGATAATCCTCCTGTGTAACAGTCATCTGTTTCTTTACACTATCTCTACCCTGTACAAATCGAGGATATTCACCTCTCATATACTCATACATTGGTCCATGGAAAAAGAATTTATACTTTGGAGTATATGAAGAGTATGCAAGAATACCAATTGTAAGAAAAGTAAGTATAGCTAATACAGTAAGAGATATCTCTGCAACAGGGGAGTTCCCTATTATTAATTTAATACCACCTAATATTAGAAATATTGGCCAAAATCTTAATATATACAGCCATATACCCCACTCTAATAGCCCTGTTGTGTTAAGAAGGAATATAAAGCCAACAAAGATTAGAAATATAGCCCATACTACATCTCTAGATTTATACCTCTTTGAAGTTTCTTTCATTCTAAGAGTAATATTTAAAAATTTATTTCTTTACCTTACTATCTGATTTTACACTCCTTCTTATGCCCTTACTACTCTTCTGTACCTTCTTCTTAATTTCTTTAGCATTTTGATTTACTACTTCATCTGAAGGTAGATCTATACTTGATTGTGTAGGTAACACTATCCAAAGCACTATATATGCTAAAATCCCAGAGCCTCCTGAAAGAAGTATTAAAACAAATATTAATCTAACTATTGTAGAATCAATTCCTAAGTATTCACCTAATCCACCACATACTCCACCAATCATAATGTCTGTTTCAGATCTATAAAGTTTCTTTTGCATATTTATATATATTTAATTTATACACTGTTAATTCTTCTACTATATATAACTGTATCATTTCACTCTCCCTGTGTAAAGATATCCCGAGAGTACAACATATCTATAAATGCTTGACATGTAATAAAGAAGTAAATAATATATACCCACCCCCTAGGTATAAAATTAAATAGTAAAGAAAAAATATGAAATACATGGCCCTAATTCTCTCCCTTATAACGGTAGCTACACTAATTTTCTTTGCTGTTAGTTCTTCTAAAGGAAAACAAAGCTCTGATGTAAAAGCTGCCACTACTGCGAATGCAGTAACAGAGGAAGATGGTAAACAGATAATAAATGTAACCTCTAGAGCAGGAGGATATTTCCCACAACAGGTCTCTGCAGTTGCAGGTAAGGAAACAGTACTTAGGCTTGAATCAAAAAATTCATATGGATGTGAAAGATCCTTTAGAATTCCAAAATTAAATATTTCCAAGATACTACCTCAAGAGGGTATTACAGAAATAGAGTTAGGTAAGCCAGAGAAAGGTGAGAAGGTTTTAGGTAGCTGTAGTATGGGAATGTATACATTTACAATTAAATTTGAATAGATATTAGTATGGAGAAATTAGAATTTGTAATAAAAGGGATGAGCTGTGCTACATGTGCATTAAATATTGAGAATGTATTTAAAGATAATGAAGATATAAAAAGTTACTCTGTGAACTTTGCATCTGAGAGTGGATACATTGAAGCTAACGAACCTAAGAAAGTAATAGAAGATATAAACAAAATCTTAAAAAAACATGGATATGAACTTTTAACAGAAGAAAAGAATGTACAAGAGATTCAGCTACAGGAGAAAGTAAATAAGCTCAAATATCTACTTCCAATATCACTACTAGTATTCCTCATCATGATATATGAATTACTCTCCATGGTTGTAGTAAGTCTTCCAAAGATTGAAATTTCTCAAGTAGTAATGGATAGTACACTACTAGTTCTCTCCTCTATAGTTCTTCTAAGTGCAGGTAGACCATTTCTTAGAGGAGTAGAAAGGTTTGTAAAGGGTAGTAGCGCTAATATGGATACACTAATTGGTGTTGGTACATTCACTGCATACATATACAGCACTGTTGTATATATTAATAATATATTTTCACTTGGTATACGGTTAGGAGAGGGTACCTTCTTTGATGCTGTTATTGTTGTAATTGGATTTGTATATTTAGGTAAATATCTAGAGTATAAGTCTAAGTATAAAACTGGTGAAGCTATAAAGAAATTAGCAACACTACAAGCAAAGACTGCAATCCTTATAAAAGATAATAAGCAGATAGAAATAGACATCTCTGAAATAAAAAGTGGAGATATACTACTAATAAAACCCGGTGCTAAAATACCTGTAGATGGAGAGGTAGTAAAAGGAACAGGAGTAATAGATATGTCTATGCTAACAGGAGAGCCAATACCTCTAGATGTTGAAGATGGGGCTACAGTATATGAGGGTACTCTTAATATTCAGGGTACATTCAGAATTAAAGCTCTTAAGGTTGGTGATGAAACAGCACTAGCTAATATAATAAGAATAGTAAAAGAAGCACAGAATTCTAAAGCTGAGATACAGAAAACCGCAGATAAGATCTCCACTATCTTTGTACCTGTAATACTCATTATAGCTACGATTACAATCCTTACATGGAGTATATCTGCATACATACTTAAAGATTTTGGCCTCATATCTCTAGGAATATCCTCCTTTGTAGCAGTACTAGTAATAGCGTGTCCATGTGCACTTGGTTTAGCTACGCCTACTGCAATAATAGTTGGAGTAGGAAAAGCAGCTCAAAGTGGAATTCTCATTAAAAATGCAGAGAGTATTGAGAAGTTAAATAAAGTAGATACAGTAATCTTTGATAAAACAGGAACTCTTACAAGAGGAAAACCTACAGTAGAGAAACTTAAGTTTTTTAAAAAGAATCCTGAGTATGAAAGTATAATATACTCCCTTGAGTCACAATCCCAACATCCACTTGGAATGTCTGTTGTTAATTATTTAAAGAAGAAAAACAGCAAGGAGTTAGAAGTTACTAAGTTTGAGAATATAGATGGTAAGGGAATCTCTGGACATATAAATAGTAAGAAGTATTACATTGGTAAGCCTAAATATATTGTAAGCCTTGGCATAGATATAGATGAGAAAGAGATTACAAAGGCTGAGAATCAAGGTAAAACAGTAGTACTCTTTACAAATGAGAAAGAGCTACTTGCAAGTATAACTCTCTCGGATGAAGTTAAAGAGGAGAGTAAGGGTGTAATAGATAGATTACACTCAATGGGTATAAATACTGTAATGATAACTGGAGATAATAAATACGCTGCTAAACATATAGCTAAACAGCTAGGAATAGATCAGTACTACTTTGAGGTACTACCATCTGAAAAAGCATCATATGTAGAGAAATATCAGAAGGAAGGAAGTAATGTAGCAATGGTAGGAGATGGTATTAATGATGCTCCTGCCCTAGCTCTTTCAGATGTTAGTATAGCAATGGCTACAGGTACAGAGATAGCTATGTCTACATCTGACATTACACTTCTTGGTGGAGATCTAAATCGTATCCCAGTAGCTTTTAAAATCTCTAAAGCAACATTAAAAACTATTAAACAGAATCTATTTTGGGCATTCATATACAACATCATATGTATTCCAATTGCTGCAGGAGTTTTCTATCCAGTATGGGGAATACTTCTTAATCCAATATTTGCAGGATTAGCAATGGCTCTAAGTAGCTTCTCTGTAGTTACAAATTCACTAAGACTTAAACTTTTAAAAATATAGAATGAAAGAAAAGAAATATTATGTAGAGGGTATGCACTGTCCCTCATGTGAGCTATATATAGAAACTCAATTTAAAGATATTAAGGGAGTAAAGAATGTAAAATCTAATAACAGAACCCAAGTACTTACCTTTGAAATAGAGGACTCCCTAGATGCAGATAAAATAATTGCAGATATTAATAAAAAGATAGATGGTAGTGGATATAATATAAAGACAGAGATTATAAAGAAGAAAGCTAATTTAGATAAATTACCATTAGCATTCTTAATAGCACTACTCTTTTTAATCCTATTTACTGGAATACAAAAACTAACAATTGGTGACTCTATGTTCTCTAAAGATCTCTCATTCCCTACAATATTTCTTCTTGGAATAATTGCTTCTTTCTCATCTTGCATGGCAGTAGTAGGATCATTAGTCCTCTCTCTCTCTTCAATGTATGCAAAAGGAAAGGAAGGATTAAAGCCAATGGCCCTATTCCATATATCTAGGGTAGTAGGCTTCTTTCTTTTAGGAGGTGTACTGGGAATATTAGGCTCTCTTTTCATACTTTCACAAAGTGTAGAGATAGCTATTGGAATTCTTCTTTTCTTTGTAATGTTAATACTAGGTTTAAACCTTTTAAATATATCGCCATGGTTTAGAAGGCTTGAGTTAGCACTACCTAAGAGTCTTTCAAAGGGTCTCTTTGGAGGAAAAGTATTCACTAAATTCTTAACTCCAATACTCTTTGGTATGGGTACATTCTTTTTACCGTGTGGTTTTACACAAGCTATGCAACTGAATGCAGTAATGTCAGGCAACTTCCTACAAGGAGCATTAGTAATGTTAATCTTCTCATTAGGTACTTTACCAGTACTTCTGTTAATCTCTTTTGGTTCTAAAAAGATAGTTGAGAGTACAAACTCAGACCTATTCTTAAAGATTGCAGGTTTTGTAGTAATATTCTTTGCAATATATACTCTCTTAGGTACATTGATAGCAAATGGGATAGTATCCCCTATATTTTAATTTATACTTTTTAATATGAAAAATGATAAGCACAAAGCTTTAATTAATCTTAAAAAATCTAAAGGATTAATAGAGACTGTAATAAAGATGATAGAGGAAGATCAGTACTGTATAAACATTATGCAACAGAATCTTGCAGTAATTGGTTTACTTAAATCAGCAAATCAAACATTAATGGAGAGTCATCTTCATCACTGTTTTGCTAATGCGCTAGAGTCTAATCAAGAGAAAAGGAAAGCAGAGATGATAGAGGAGATACTCACAGTTACGAAACTTCTAAACAGGTAGTTGTAAAGGTAAGAATAAGTTAATATAAATAGATATGCAAAGAGGTATACTAGAATTAACTAAAGAAGAGGTAAGTGAGCTTTTAAAGAATTTAGACCTATCTAAATATGAAGATACACCTTTACACGGCAAGCTCTCAAGCTTAAATGATAGCTCTGTTAATCCAGATATATGTAAAATTCTACTTTCAGAGGACGAATTAGAAACCTTAATGGATGAGATAGGGTTTGTAGATCAAGCTACAAATTCTCTTCTTTACTCTACAATGCAAAAAGTTACTAGCTTAATGAGTTCGTTTAGAGAGTAAGCCTAGCGCTTAGAAGTCCACTCATTTACAAGGTTTCTCTCATATTTCACATACTACAGGGTTAGTAACACAGGCTTTGCCGGACCTAGATTCGAACTAGGATTAACGGTTCCAGAGACCGCCGTCCTACCATTAGACGATCCGGCAAAAACTAACAATTATACTACACATCTACAAAGAATTAATATACCCTTTTACTCTCTCTCTTACTCTACTCTCCCCCATAACTTGAATAGTTTGATAAAGGTCTGGTGTTTGCCTCTTACCAGTAATAGCTACCCTTAAAACCATAGCAATATCTCCTACCTTACCGTTAAATTTCTTAGGATCTTTCTCATACTCTTTGTAATCAGTACTAAATCCTCTCTTTGTAGCTATATTTTTAATCTTACCAAACCATTCATCTACTGCATCTCCAGGATAGAATACATCTAAGAAGTCTTCTAATATCTCTCTCTGTAGCCCTTTCTCCATCTCTAATGTATCTTTAGGCATATTCTCATACATATCATCAAAGAAGATTTCTAAAAGAGATACTGTATCTGAATACTTAGCAATATCTTTACGAATCTTACTACCCTCTCTTTCTATATTAAAGATATTAATAGCGTAATCCCTATGATTAACAAGCATTTCCCCTATCTCTCTGTTATATCTCTTTGCCCAAGAGAGTGTCATCTCATATACCTCTTCACCACTCAGTTTTGATATATACTCTTTACATACATCATTTAGTTTTGATATATCAAAAAGAGCCCCTGCCTTATTAAATTTCTCTAACTTAAGCTCAAACTTATCAATATCTTCATTAGGATTTTGAATTCTCCAATCGTAGAAATTTGAATTAGCAATATTAAGCAAATACTCCTTAACAGCACCAATTGGATATCCCTCTTTAACATAGTATGCAACATCAGCCTCAGGATCTTTCCTTTTACTTAGCTTTCTCTTCCCACCATTCTCTAGCTTCATGAGAGGGGAAATATGGCCGTACTGTAACTGATCAAAGCCAAGTGCACTAAAGATCTCCATATGTAAAGGTTGTGATGGTAACCATTCATCACCTCTTAAAACAAATGATATATCCATTAAAGTATCATCTATTGGATGTGCAAAATGATATGTTGGTAAACCATCTGATTTAAGTAAAACAGAATCCATATCATTCTCAGAGAGAGTAATACCACCTTTGATAAGGTCTTTGATATTAATTTTGTTCTTTATATTACCCTTAGAGTGAAGACGTATAACGAAGGGTTTACCATCTTCCAACTGCTCTTTAATCTCCTCCACAGATGCATCTCTCCACTTAGCCCACTCACCGTAATATCCCGTTCTTAAACCTTTCTCTGTTTGTAGCTCACGAATAGCAGAAAGCTCTTCTATTGTAGAGAAGCATGGATATGCCAGACCTTTAGATACCAGATCTTTAGCAAACACCTTATAAATTTCTACTCTCTTACTCTGTATATATGGTCCATACTCACCAATCTCTTTATCAAAGCTTAAAGCTCCCTCATCTATCTTTATATCAAACCCCTTTATACCCTCAACCAGTACCTCAATACCGTTAGCTATCTCTCTCTCCTTATCTGTATCCTCTGCTCTAAAGATAAATATACCGTTGGTCTGCCTTACAAGTTTCTCATTTATCAATGCTGCATATATACTTCCAATATGGACAAAACCCGTAGGACTAGGTGGAAACCTAAGAACTAATTGATCTTCATTTAATTTTCTCTTTGGATATTTTTTTAGTATATCTCCTACACTCTCTTTTACATTGCTAAATAGTAAGTCTGCAATTAGCTTGTTTTCTTCTACTGTTCTCATATCAAAGAAAGTGATATAAAATTAGGTTGATATAACAAATATACACTGTTATTATTATACCATGACATTAACAGAAGCAGCGTTTTGGACTAAAAGATTTGGAATAATAGCTTTAATAGTAGGCTTTCTCTTTGTTGTAGTACTCTTCTTCATATTCTCAAGTAGTACAGCCTCGCTACCCCCAGAGTATTTAACTGCGAATTTCGGTTGTACAGAACAGAAGGAGGAGTTTCTTACACATAAACTTGATATACCTGCATTGAATATTAATCCTGATTCAGAGATGCTTTTTGAATTACAAACAGATACAGGGAAGGTAGATACACTCCCTAATATTGTTAATGTATATAGATATACAAACTTAGGACAGATAATAAACTCACAGGCAGAGGCTAAAATACTTGCAAAGAAAATGGGATTTGATCCAGAGAAAGTAATTAGACAAGATACAACAGGGTATATATGGAGAAATAATGAGAGTAAGAAGACATTAAATGTTAGAGCTAGAGATCTTAACTTTACAATGAAAACAGATGTAGAAAGAATTAGAGAAATAAGGAGAGATTTTGATCTACCTACAGAGAGAGAGGCTCCCTCACTTGCTACAAATGCATTAAGAAGTCTTGGAGTACTTGAACAGGTATATACAGATATACAACCTACAATTCATTTAATAGATATAAATCCAGATGGATCTTACTCCCAAGCAGAGTCTCTTCTTACAGCAGAGTTAATAAGGGTAGATTTCTTAAGAAAGGTGCCTATGATTTCAATAGCTACAAATATTGAGAATGCCCAACAGATGGTAGATAGCTTAACAAAAAAAGAGCTAACATATGAGATAGGTGAGCAGATTATTAATGATGATAGGGTTGAAATCTATAACTTTAGTACTTTACTAACATATCAATATCCTGTTAAAACAAATATATCTGTATATGTAGGACCAAAGGATGATAAGAATAAGATATTACCCAATATATATCAAATAGAATACAGTACATGGAGTGTAGAGAATCAAGCTTGTGGTACATATGAATTGATCTCTCCATCATTAGCATTACAAAGAATACAGGAGGGAGAGGGAAGCTTAGTATATCTTAATAGTAGTGGGGATGAGGTCATAGGATATACTCCTCAAAGTGTAAACAAGTTTAGAGTAGATAATATATATATTACATATTACGAAGGTCTCCTAGAGCAACAGTATCTACAACCAGTGTATATGGTAGAGGGTCAAGCAGAGCTTAAGGGTGGTGAAAGGGCAGACTTCTTTATCTACTACCCTGCTATTAACTATGACATTGTACAAGACAGAATAGAGCTTCCTCCTGCACCAATTAAGGAGGGTGGCCTACTCTCTTTCTAATACTTTCCTACTTAATCTCTCCAAAGTTTGAGTCTCAGTAAATCTATCTGTAGAACCTAGCACTACAGTAATTAGTTGCGAACCATTGGGATATATAAAATATCCTACAAAGCATTGTCCTGCATCCTTTGTAATACCTGTTTTCAATCCCTTTATATATGCATTCATACCGTATAGCTGATTAGTTGTATACAGTACTTCACTCTTTAACTCTTCACCTGAAGTCCAAGATATATTTACAGAGCCCTTACTTGCGAGATCTATGATGTATTTATAATTAAGTACTGCAGAAACTAACTTCCCAACATCTTGTGCAGTAGAGTAGTTCATCTCATTATCTAAACCTGCTGGATTACTAAACATACTATCTTTCATTCTTAAAGATTGTGCTTTACTGTTCATAGCTTTTATAAAGGAATCATATCCTCCATTTGGATATGCATTTGCTAATACAATAGCGGTATCATTGTAAGAGCTAAGAAGCATAGCTTTAAGTAAATAGTCTATCTTTATCCTATCACCCTCTTTTAATTCTAATACCCAATCTAAATCCTCAGGTATATTCTCTAAACTAACTTCTATAGAATCATCTATGTTAAAACTCTCCAGAGCAACAATGACAGTGAGTAGCTTTGTAATACTAGCTATAGATCTCCTCTCGCTAGAGTCTTTTTCAAATATTACAGTACCACTCTCACTATCAAAAACTAATACACTCTGTGCAGTAATACTGTTAGTGGATATTGATAGAGGTATACTCTTTAATTCAGTATCTTCAATTATAGTACCGTATATTTTCTGTTGAGATGGAAGAGTAGATTCAATATACTCAAACTTTTCTTTTCTAATAGAGAGTAAGAAGAGTGTTAAACCTACAAGGAGTACAGTAGAGAGTAAGATTGAAGAGAAGATTAATATTTTTTTTCTCTTACCCTTTCTCTTCTCTAACTCTTTTGCTTCTAGACCAGCCTTATACGCCTGTTTAAAAAGCTTCTCATCATATCTTTCATCAGGTAGATTCTTCTCTTTATTAACTGTTACTAGGGAGTTACTCATACTAATCTGAGAAATATTATCTCTGATATTAACATAAATATATATTCTTTATCCTATTTATTAGCAATTAACTTCCCCAACCTATTAGGAGTATTAGGAAGATATGTACTCTCTAAGATACTTCCAAATCCAAGCATCTTCATTAATACTCTCTCTGTACCAATTGCAAAACCACCATGAGGAGGACAACCGTATTTGAAATATTCAAAATACTCTCCTAATGATTTCTCATCCATACCTCTCTCAAGTGCATTCTCTTTTAATTGCTCTAACCTATGCTCTCTTTGTGCCCCCGTAGTTATCTCTAAACCTTTCCAGAATAGGTCGTACCCTAGTGCTAACTTAGGATTATTTTCATCTTTCATGTGATAGAAGGCTCTCCTAGCGTGAGGATAATCAATTATAAATAGGAACTCACTCCCTGTTTCCTCCTCCATAATCTTTCCAATTGCTTTCTCTTCCTCCGGTGAGAAATCTCCTACATCTTTACTTGGTACTCCTGCCTTAGCCAACTTCTCTTTAGCTTGTGCTACTGTTAAGTATGGGAAATCTCCTTGAGGTACAGTTATTTCAATATCAAATACTCTCTTAATATCTTCTCCATATTTCTCTTTTACTTTCTTTAACATATATTTAATCATTCCCTGTTCGAACTCACATATCTCTTTGTATGAATCAATGTAACCAATCTCTACATCAAAGCTTGTGTACTCTGTTAAATGTTTTGTAGTGAAGGATTTCTCTGCTCTAAATACAGGTCCCATATTAAACACTTTCTCTAAGTCTGCAGCTATACCCATCTGTTTATGAAATTGAGGTGATTGAGCTAAGTATGCTTTCTTATCAAAATATTTAATCTCAAATACACTGGCACCTGATTCACTAGCCGCACTAATTATCCTAGGGGCTTGTATCTCTTTAAAACCATTCTCTATACAGTACTCTCTTAATGCTTGCCCCATTACAGTAGCAACATCCATCATTAAACTATTTTTCTCACTTCTTAAATCTATCCATCTGTAATCCAATCTTCTATCTAGTGCAGTAAGGTTATTTGCATGAGGCTCCTCTATTACAATTGGAAGAGGAGTTTGTGCTACAGAGTCTATCTTTAATTGCTTAATTGCGATCTCATATCCACTTGCTACCTGCTTTGCCTCTTTTACATCACCAACGATATCAATTATTGATTCATGAGTTAATGATTTAGCACTCTTAAATACATCTTCATCACCGTGCCATGCTATGCACTGTACCTTTCCACTCCTATCTCTTAATATTATAAATATTATCTTACCCTGATCTCTTACTGTATCTACTCTTCCCCTTACTCTTACCTCTTTACCTATGTAATTAGCTAAATCTTTTACATGTACTCTTTCCATTTTTTTTAGATATATATATTAAGTAAAAATCCCCTTTCCATTAAAGATATACATCTCTACTGGAAAGGGGACGATATCTCTACCGTGGTGCCACCCCAATTGTCTTGTGGACCTCTTTAATATTTTGCACTGTCACTTCCGATTATACTTTAAACCTCCACTCCTTTACAAGAAATTGTATATCTTCATTACCATTCCATGAATTAATACCCACACTACCTACCACATCTATTACATCATCTACTTTAATCTCTTCGATATCTTCATCACAGTTAAACAGTATTAAGGTTATTAAATCTATACCATCTCCTTTACATACAAGCTTCATATGGTTAGCTAGTTTACCCATAACCTGTTTTTTAAATACAACTAGATTAACTAACCCTATTAATGGCTTCCTATTACCATTACCGTACGGTTTTAAAGCATCTAATCTCTCAACTAATGGTATTTCAATATCTTGCGTACCTAAGAGTAAATCTACCTTCAAGTCTTTAATTAACATATCCTCTGTAATCTCTTTCTCTGCAATATCGTGAATACACTTAGAGAACTCTTCTACCTTATCTAGCTTGATAGTGAAACCTGCAGCCTGTTCATGCCCTCCATACCTATCTAGATACTCACTACATGAAGTAAGAGCCTTAGTAATATCAAAGCCTTCTATACTCCTCGCAGAGCCTCTTATACCCTCTTCCCCTCTTGTCCCTACAAGTACAGGTCTATGATATTTCTCATTAAGTTTACCTGCAACTAATCCCACTATACCCTCATGCCAACCGTCCCCCACTACAAAAAGTAATTTCTGATTTATATCCTCCCCAATTATCTCCTCTGCCTGCTGTATACTCTCTTGAGTCATGAACTGTCTTTGATAGTTGGTTTCATTAAGAGTGTTAGCTACACTCTTACACAGCTCCTGTTTGTCACTAACTAGCATCTTAACAGCATCTAAAGGAGACCCTATCCTCCCCGCAGCATTAATTCTAGGACCAAGTATATATCCTAAGTGATAGCTATCTATATCCTTACTCTCTATACCGGAAATTGTAACTAACTCCTTTAGACCTAACCTAGTGCCTTTCTGAATCTGTTTAATACCAAATGAAACTATATCTCTATTAACTCCTAAAAGAGGCATAATGTCGGTAACTGTTGCTAATGCTACAAGATCTAAACCCTCAGTATCCTCATCTATCTTAATCTCCATACCAACTTCAGATTTAATAGCTTGAATTAACATAAAGGTAACAAATGCACCACATACACTTACCTCTGGATACTCTTTTTTAGGATACATTGGATGAACTACTGTATAGTCTAAGTCTTTTAAAATATCCTCTGGTGGTTGATGATGATCTGTAATTATAAAGTGTAGAGCTTTCTCCTTCATATACTTCTTTATCAACTCCTTATCCCTAATCCCACAATCAACAGTAATAACCGTATTAACCCCAAGAGATACCAAATCATCTAAAGATGATTCCGTTAATCCATATCCTTGATCTACTCTACTTGGGATATATGGAACTACATCTATTTTACAATTAAGATACTTTGAGAGATCTCTAAAAAGAAACTCCCAAAGTATACTTACAGAAGATATTCCATCTGCATCAAAGTCCCCATGTATCACTATCTTCTTACTATTCTTTACAGCCTGTACAATCTCTTTAGCTGCTCTTTTACTGTCATACATCTTCTCAAAAGAGGGTATATTTTCTAATGATGGATTTAAGAATGAATCAATGTTAGAAATATTTCTTGATTTTAAAAGAAAGGATATTAGATCAGTACCCTCTACTCTCTTTGGTAATATCCATTTACTTTTACTCTTCAGAGTCATCACTTTTTAATCTTTGAATTAAATCCCATGAGAAACCTTTCCTTAAAAGAAAGTTAATCATTTTACTATCTTTATAATCAAACTTCTTACCCTTATATTTCTTCTTAAATACAGCTTTTAAAAGCTCATACTCATCTACAATCTCTTCATTACAAACTAGTTCTGCAATATCTTTACTAACACCTTTAGAAAGTAACTCACCAATGAGTATACTCTTACCTCTAGGCTTGTTCTTTAATCTACTAGATACAAACAGACGTGCAAAGCTCTCATCATCAATATATTTATACTTCTTTAGCTTCTCAACAATAGTATCAAAAAGTTTCTCCCACTCTATATCCAAACTATCTTTAAACCAAACATCTTTCTTTTTAAATCTCAACTCTCTAAGATATTTATACATCTGATACTCTGTTTTAGGACTCCTAGCAATATACTCCATAGCGCGAGAAAGAAACCTATTCGTAATCTCCATCTCTAATATCCTACTGAGATCTTTCTCTTCTATTTCTAAACCCTCATACAGAGATTCTTTAGCTAATGTATCTAGAGAGATACCACAAAAAAACTTCCCATCTATGAAAAGATTAACCCTGTTAGGATCTCTTTTTTGATACTCTAGTTTACTTACAATCATCTATTTCATTTTAGCACGTACCTGCTTTTCAATACTGTCTCTAAGCTTACTATCCTCTTTAAGAAGCAGTACTGTAGCATCTTTACCCTGTGCTAACTGCTGATCTCCATATCTAAACCATGCTCCTGATTTCTGAACAATATCTAACTGTAAAGCAGCATCTAATATACTACTCTCTTTATCTATACCCATTGGATATATCATATCGAAGGTAGCCTCTTTAAATGGAGGAGCCATTTTATTCTTCACAACCTTAACAACTCTTGAATGCCCAATTATATTCCCATCCTTTAGAATTTTATCTCTCTGTCTAATATCCATCCTTATCGATGAGTAAAACTTCAAAGCATTACCACCTGTTGTAGTCTCTGGATTACCAAACATGATACCGATTTTCATACGAAGTTGGTTTAGGAAGATAATGGTAGTGCCTGTTTTGCCAGTAATAGCGGTAAGCTTTCTTAAAGCCTGTGACATTAATCTAGCCTGTAAACCCATATGACTATCCCCCATCTCTCCCTCTATCTCTGCACGTGGTGTAAGAGCTGCAACAGAGTCAACTACGATTACTCCGAAAGCTGCAGACCTAACTAATGTCTCTAATATCTCTAACGCTTGTTCTCCAAAATCAGGTTGAGAGATGTAAAGGTCATCTATATTCAAGCCGATATTTTTTGCATACACAGGATCAAAGGCGTGCTCTGCATCTATGAAAGCAACAGCATCTCCTTTCTTCTGAGCCTCAGCTAATATGTGTATAGAGAGAGTAGTCTTACCAGAAGACTCTGGACCGTATATCTCAACAACTCTACCCTTAGGGATACCACCTATACCAAGTGCCATATCTAATGAGAGTGCACCTGTAGGAATGACCTCTACTGCAACTTTCTGCTTACTCCCTAATTTCATAATGGAACCTTTTCCAAACTGTTTCTCTATTTGAGCCACTGCTACATCAATAGCTTTATTTTTTGGATTATTAACCTCTACCTTACTTTCTTTTTTTGTACTGTTCATAGTAAATGACTATATTAAGTTATATATAAAGAATAACAAAGGGGGAGATATTCGTCAAAAAACGCTCTAAATATTAATGAATATTACACTCTTAGAAGGTCAGACATATTCTCAATGAAGCTATTCCTAAGTAATTGCTTCTCCCTTATATACCTAGCTATCTCTATCTGAATAGAGGGAACTCTAAGCTTAGAAGCAACAAACTCACCTAAGCTCTCCCTCTCACCATCCTCAAATCTTAATACACAGGTACTAACACCTCTTAAATTACCCCTACTAATGCCCTTACTAACACTCTCTGCTAATTGTATTGAATTAAAGAACTTAGAAGGGTAAAAAATACCCATATCAAACTCATGCTCATCATTTAAACCGTGTATATCTAAGAACTTCTTAATCTTTCCCTCTTTTACAATATTAACAATCTCTTTTTTGTACTCATTACTCTTAAGAGGATAGTAGTTTGGGTCACTATCTGTTTCATCTACAAGCACTATTCCCCAAGCACCTGTATTAGCACAAATCTCTCTTACAATATCATCAGTCCACGGCTCTGCTAATTTATATGAAAGTGTTAAAGATGGTCTCCTATGAGAAAAAGCATGTGGTGCAGAAAGAAGTATTGGATTAGAACCCTTAATTATTTTAAAAACTTTATCGTTTGGCATTAGTATAAGTTAGCATATGTACCTATTCTTTTACAAATAGAGAGAGAATATCTTGAAGTCTATTAATATTGATGTTACCATTTTAATATATATAACTTTATAATATTTTTAAATGAGTAAAACAAAACTCTTGCTTGTTTCTCTACTAGTACTACTGCTATTACCACTAGGTGTAATATCAGCACAAGAGGAAGAAGTACCTACAGAAAGTCCAGAGCAGTATGAGGTAGTCATAGATGATGATTACGATTACGAAGCTCTTTTTGATGATTGGGCAGATGATGCAGATTTTGATTTTGGTGATTACTTAACTACCACCACTACAGACTCTGTAGATGAGGAAGGCTTCTTAGCAGGTTTACTAGGGGCAGGAATAGCGAGCTTTTTTGTTGGTACATATCTACTTATTTCTTTAGTAATAGGGCTTGGTAGTTACATCTTTTCTGCTCTTGCACTTATGAAAATAGGTAAAGAACTTAAATATGACAATCCATGGTTTGCATGGATACCAATATTAAATAGTGTAATGTTATTCCAACTAGGTGGTCAAAATCCATGGTTATTACTCTTATTCTTAATTCCAGGACTTGGAGCATTAATAGTTGCAATACTATCAATAGTTGCATTAGCTGAAATTACAGAGAAAAGAGGATATGAGAAGATATTGGTTCTGTTAGTTCTAATACCTTTCGCCATATATGTATTACTGTATCTTTTAGCATGGAAGCCAAAGAGTACAACCACAAAGTAATAGATCTTTAGGTTGCTTTGGAAAGAATCGAGGGAGTATATACTCCCTCTTTTTTTTAAAGAAGACTACCCTGATCTGGAGATTTAATACTCTCTGGAATAGCTACAACCTCATTAATCTTGTTTTGAGGTTTATTACCATCCTCAAGCTTTACTAAGTCCATCTTTCTTTTCATCTGATTAACACGAGTAGTACTAACATCAGAGTACTGTTTCTGTAACTGCTGAATCCTAACTCCTACCTTATCAAACTCCTCATTAAACTTCTCAAACTCTTTCTCTACTGATTGAACATGCCCTACAATCTTATAAATATTCTCCTGTATCCTAAAGTTATCATATGCCTGCTTAACCATTCTAAGTATTGCTGTAAAACTAAATGGACCAGCAAATACTACTTTCTTTGCAAGAGCATCCTGCCATATATGTGGCATCTTGTCATAGATAAAGGAGAATATCATTTCATTTGGTATAAAGAGGATAACGAAATCTACAGTCCTTTCCTCTGGATTAATATACTCTCTTGTAGTTACCTGTTTAATCTTCTCTTTTACATCCGTTTCAAACTGCTTCATATGTCTTGCCTTTACATCAGTATCATCAGTCTCTGTCATCTTTTGTAGTGCAGCGTATGGGAATTTAGCATCTACATTTATCTTAGTCTTATCTGGGAAATATATTGTGAAGTCAGGTCTAGCCCCACTACTATCTCCCTCCTGCTTAGTGTATGTTTCCCCAGGAACAAAGCCTGCCATCTTTAAAAGATCCTCTGCAACCTGCTCACCAAACTGTCCTCTTAATTGATTATTAGAAAGCACCTTCTTAAGATTCTCTGTACTCACAGAAAGCTGCTCTGTAATCTTCTTATACTCATCTAATGAGTTTTTAAGTGAAGAGAAAGAATCAATCCTCTCTCTCTCAGAAACCTCCAAATCTTTCTTACTACTCTTTAAATCCTCCTGTATTACTTTAACCAACCTCTCTATCTCTGCTCTTTTATTCTCAACATCAATTCTAGTCTTGTTAGTTTCTGCTCCTAATTTCAAATCTGCCATTCTAACTAAACTCTCATTAGCCTGACTTAGAATAGTGGGCATAATTTCATTTAACTTCTGAGATATGGTATCTGATATCTCCTCTTGCTGTTTACTGTTTCCTTTAAAGAAGAAATAGAAAAGACCTACTCCAAGTGCTATACCTCCTATTAAAGCTATAATTAGTTCCATAATGGCAAAATTATTAAAATTATCGTATTCTATTTATTATATATAACCAATTGATTATACACCATGAATCTTAGTAAATACTTTAAAGGAGACCAAACTTTTCTAAAGAATATCTTCATTACAATATTTATAGGAGTAATAGTAAACTTCTTAGCATATCTTTTCAATATATACCTTGCAAGAAATTTAGGTAGTACTGATTTCGGTCTTTATAATGCAGCTATAGGGATAATATACCTTGTACAGATACCTGCAATTGCAATACAAACTGCTATTACTAAAAAGGTAGCTCAAAAGAGAGACTTTAATCTAGAGAAATTTAAGATTCAAAGTATCCTTCAGTTAAGCGTAATAGCGGTAGTACTCTCTCTCATATTTATCCTCTTTGGAGAGAAGATTGCACAAGTAGCAAACATACCAATGAAATACATACTACCTCTTAGTCTAGCACTCTTTGGTGCTATAGTGTCCCCTATACCTAAAGGTTTCCTACTAGGGTTAGAGAAGATATTTACATTAAATATAATACTTCTACTTGAAACAATATTAAAATTCGCACTAGGCTTCTTTGCAATCTCTAGAGGTATGGATATAACAATCCCTATTCTTGCAAACGTTATCCCTGCTTTAATTACACTAGTAATAGTTCTACCATTCCTTAAAACAGGCAGTGTTAAAATGCCTACTAAGAAGATTAATATACAGTACAAAGGTGTTGTACTACTCTTTACTACATTCTTACTCCTTAATGCACCATTTACCTTAGATCTAATCTTAGTAAATCCAGAAGTGAGAGCATCGTACGGAGCACTCTCACTAATAGGGAAAATTGTTTATTTCGCATCAATCACTATAGCTGGTGTAATGATATCTAGACTTGCTAATCAGAAAGATGAATTAAGAAAAAGGACATTGATAATATCACTAATTTTTTCTGCGCTAACAGGATTAGCAATCTCAGCTGTATATTTCTTCTTTACAAAAGAGATAGTTGATATTGTATTTAAAGGAATGTATTTAGAGATTACTCCATACATTGCTCTTTACGGTATCGCTATGACTGCCTACTCTGTCTCATATATGGCTATTAACTCCCTACTTATAAAGGACTCATATATTCATATCTACTTCCTACTACTGCTTGTTGCTGTTCAATTAATACTGTATAGGGTTCACAACAGTACATTACAAGATGCCTTTATTAATCAGATAGTGGTATATAGCTTACTGTTTATCTTTGTTTTCTTTATATTAATTTTTTACTTTTTCAAAAAGAATGGCAAACCTAAAAAAGACATTAAGAAGTGAGCTAAGTAAATTTAAGGAGTTTGCACTTAAAGATAACGTAATATCTCTTGCAGTAGGTGTAATCATTGGTGTTGCTTTTAAAGATTTAGTAGATGTATTAGTTAAGAATGTATTTACTCCCCCTATTGGATATCTAACAGCTAATTTAGATTTCTCAGAGCTATTCATTACATTAGGTAAGAAACAGTATGATACTCTACTAGAAGCACAACAAGCCAATGCAGTTGTGATACAGTACGGCCTAGTACTAAACTCTGTAATTACTTTCTTAATTACAGCAATAATCCTCTATATTATTGTAAGAGCTATTAACAAAGCTACTGTAAAGGAAGAGAAGAAAGAAGCAGCTAAAAACAAAACCTGTCCATACTGCTTATCTGATATACCTATTAAGGCAAAGAAGTGTGCATTTTGTACTAGCAATGTTAAGTAGAGCTATAGATTCTGATTAGGAGGACCTTGAGGTGGAATAGCAGGCGGAGCTTTCTTAGCGCTATTATATAAAGACCAAAGTAAATATCCTCCGAATAGAAGTGCTGCAGATATAATACCTGTGAATATGTTTCTTACTAGTATAGATAGTATAAATCCAATAAATAGACATACTCCTCCAACAATGATGTATTTAACTAAATCCATTTATTTAAGACTTAAGTTATCTATATAAAATATATTATATAGATGGAATTTAATCAATTATGGGAATGGTGGGATATGTTGGAAAGCTTGGAAC
>JBBADY010000005.1:0-21804 GCA_041656215.1 Candidatus Dojkabacteria bacterium
TAAAATAAATTAAAATAAAATATAACTAATTAAGATTTGTTCTCTGATATAGCTTGTAATACTACTGTTAATCCTCTTACGTTGCCTGTAATAGCATTCATAAATCCACTTAGAGGTGCATTCATAGAACCAACAAGTCTTGAAAGTAAGACCTCCTTTGAAGTGATGTCTGCTAATTGCATAACTCTCTGTGCTGTTAAGAACTCTCCTTCATATACACCACTTCTAGGTTCTAATAGCTCTGTTTCTTTCTGCATCTTCTTTACTAATTTTGCAGGAGCTGTAGGATCCTGTTCAAATGCAATTATTGCTGTAGGACCATCAAACTCTTGTACCTGTAATGGTTGATCTGTTTCCTGTAATGCAACCTTAAATATACTGTTCTTTACTACAGTGAAGTTTGCATCTACATCCTTAAGTTCAATCTTAAGGCCTGTTACTGTTGCAGTATCAATCTTTTCAGAGTTTACTAAAAGGTATCCAGATTTAGATTCTATTAAATCTTTATATCTTTTTAACAGCTGTTCTTTCTGAGTACGACTTTTTGACATCGTATTATGTACTTAATTAATATTTTGAATTATCATTTTTCCTCGCATGGATTTATTTTTATACCATGTTTCTTCGGATAATTACTGTAGGGATTATATATCAAGAGTAGGGGTTGGTCAAGAGAGAACGGCAAAATGATGCGTTTTGTAGATTGCAATCTACCGTTCTCTCTTGTTTTACAAACTTACCAATATACTTAAGATATACAAAAAGGCTAACCTTCTTCTACCTGTGCCATTATATCGACGATTTTCTCCAAACTTGGTGGAAATATTTGTCCAGCTCTTTTTAGAAGAGGAATTTCTTTTTCTAGAAGCGCTTCTAGTCTTGCAAGATATTCATCCTCTTGGCCATTGGCCGCTGGACAGTCAGGAGCAGTACATTCTGCAAGGTTGCAGACACAGCATGGATACTTGTCTAAACAGTTTTTCAGGTCTCCCATTTTTTCTCCCTTTCACTTCTTCAACGAATCTATATTTTTAAACAGCGAGGTAAGTTTGTTGTCGTGTATTTTACCCTAAAACATGGCTTTAGTAAAGGCAATCTTGTAAGTACAGACATTTGTAAAAGAAAAAGACCTCCTTGCGGAGGTCTATCATATATTAAGTAGTTATGAGTTATTCAGGTTTACTGTACTCTATCTTAAAGCTAGGTCCCATTGTAGGAGCTAAATGCATTCTGTCCATAGCTTGTACATATCCTTTACCTATAACTTCTTCTAAAGCTATTACGCATGTATGTACATTCTCTACAAGCTTTTCATCTTCAAGATCTAACTTACCTGCACTCATATGTATTACTCCTGAAGTATCACAAGCGAATGATTGTTTTCCTTTCTTGTACTCAGCTACTGCTGCTGCAATATCTTCAGTTACAGTTCCATTCTTTGGACTAGGCATAAGGCCTTTTTGACCTAACTCTTTCCCTAATACAGCAATCTTTGACATAACAGAAGGTGTTGCTATTGCAACATCAAACTCTATCTTTCCTTCTTTTACATCTTTAATTAGGTTGTCTAACCCTACTAAGTCTGCACCAGCCTCTGTTGCTACTTTCTCTAGCTCTGGTGTAGTGAATACTGCCACCTTAACACTCTTAGTTCCACTAGAGTGGGGTAGTACAACTGCACCTTTAATAGATTTAGGGTCTCTATCTTTAGGAATCTTAATATCAAAGTGTACTTCTAATGTACCAACAAACTTACTGTAGGAGAGTCTCTTAGCTTCTTTAACAGCCTCTTCTACAGAGTAATACTTATTCCTATCTAAATCTTTTGTTGCTTTTATGTATTTTTTACCTCTTTTCATAGTGTGCTTTCTAATTACGTTATATTTCTGTATCAATACCCATCTGTCTAGCAGTACCAGCTATTATCTTTGCTGCTTGTTCAGGGTCTGAAGTATTTAAATCTGGCATCTTTATTTCAACAATCTTTTGAATCTGCTCTTTACTTAACTTCCCAACTTTATCCAAGTTAGGTCTTGCTGAGCCTTTCTTAATCTTTATCTCTCTTCTAATCAGCTCTGATGTAGGAGGAGTCTTTGTGATAAAGTCGAAAGACCTATCATCATAGATAGTGATAATTGCTGGAGTAAGAATACCGTTTCCCTCTTTTGTTTTCTCATTAAACTGAACACAAAACTCCTGTGTAGAAATTCCGTAAGGTGCAAGTGTTGGTCCAATAGGTGGGGCAGGAGTTGCTTGTCCTGCAGGTATTGTTATCTTAATTATCTTCTTAATTGGTTTTGCCATTATTATTAATTATTCAAATATATTTATTAAAGCTTATTAACTTGAGAGAAATCAAGTTCAACAGGTGCTTCTCTACCTAGAAAAGATATGAGGACTTTTATCTTTCCTTTTGTATTATCTATAGACTCTACACTTCCGATAAAGCCCGCAAAAGCTCCATCAGTAATCTTAACTGCCTCTCCAACACCAAATGAACTTTGGTATGAAGGCTGTTCTACTTCCATAAATTTCATTATTGCTTTTACCTCTGCTTCAGGTAGTGGCTTTGGATACCTATCTGTTTTTACAAAACCTCTTACACCTTCAGTATTCTTTACAATATCCCAAGTCTGTTCATCTAACTCCATCTTTATTAATACATACCCAGGGAAGAGCTTATCTTCCATCACATTCTGTTTACCTTTCTTTACTACAATCTTTTTTTGTACAGGTATTAAGATCTCTTCTATTTTATCTTGTAAACCAGTAGCCTCTATTCTTTGTTGTAGCTCTTTTTTAATACTATTCTCATATCCAGTCCTAATATTAAGAACATACCACTTTGCTTTTAGGTTTTTCTTTTTTACTTTGTCTGCCATCCCTAATTAAAATATATTTAATATTAAATTACTTATAGTTGCGCCTTGCTCACCTAACCATAGATCTCTTAACCAGAATAAAACGATATCTATACCTAATATGAGTAGAGCTATTATACCAGAAAGAATCACAGTATATATGGTTAAGCTAAGTAATTGCTTACCAGTTGGCCACTCGGTCTGTTTTAATTCTGTTATTATGTTTCTTATTGTATCCATATTTTTATACAGGCCCACTCCGACTCGAACGGAGAACTATGGTTTTGGAGACCACTGTTTTAACCAATTGAAACTATGGGCCCTTGTTATAAAACAGCTAAATTATTTAACCTTAGTCTCCTTATGTGCTGTATGATTTTTACATACAGAACAGTATTTGTTTTGTTCTATCTTCTCTTTAATATTTTTTGTTTTGTAAGTAGTATAGTTTCTACTCTCACATACAGTACATTTCAAAGCGATTATGTCTTTTTTAACTTTTGCCATACTTCTGCCTGTCAAAATTAATAATTAGGATATTATGGGAAATACAGAGTATTATATTCAAATATTGACCATTGGTCAAATATGTTTGTTTAGTTTTTACTCTCTGTTATACTAGAAATAGATAATATGTAAGAAAGTATAGCATGGGAGATATTAAAAATGTTGATATTCAGACAGATTACACCACTGAGAGTGAAAAGAGTGATGAAATGATTGCTCGTGGAGTATTGGCTGAGATAGGGGAGAAGATTGACTCTATGCCACCTACTAGTAGGAGAGAGTTTATCAAGATTGTTGGGACAGCAACTTTAGCAGGTTTTTTAACAGCTTGTGGTATTAAAAATAGCGACTTTGAAACAGAGCAGGAGAGTAAGTTGCCTACACCTGTAGAACCTGTACCTACAGAGAAGCCTTTAGAAGGTATAGAGAAGGAGTATGAAGAGAGAGGTTTTACTCTTGTTAAAGATCCTCTTGTAGTAGAGCCTAGATTTGTTAAGGGGGTTACTGGATTTAATACCGCTATTGCAGAGGGTTTTCCATTCCCACCAATTGATGAGAGTGGAAAGGAGTATATCTTGAAATATGGTAAAGATTTTGAAGAGGTAACATATATGCACTATACAGGTGAGATACCTCCAGTAGTGGGAGAGATATTACCTTTAGTGTATAGATTGCCAGAGAAGGCTAAGAAGAAAGATATTGAGGTTGTTGCATACGCTATATCTGTACCTACCAATGTTAGTAAAAAGGTTGAGTTTACGAATGATTCTGAACACTATCTAATGCCTATTGTTACTTCAGGTAGTAATTCAGGTATTACACCAACTACCTCTGAGGGTAAGATTGTGAATTCTTCATATCCACCATTTGAGGTTGTTGCAGATTCTGTATCTCAAAACAGGAGTGGTTTTCTCTCTTGGGTATTGCTAACAAAGATGGAGGACCAAATAGTGGTAGAGGGTATTGTAAATAATAACTCTGCAAAGCTGTATATCGACTTTAAGAATGCACCTAAGGAGGTTCTTTCTGTATACGGTTTATAAGGGAAGCTGGATCTGAGAGTCGAACTCAGGACCTCATTCTTACCATGAATGTGCTCTAACCAACTGAGCTAATCCAGCATTGAGATTGATTATACACAATATTACTCTTTTTTCGTACTACCTAATTCTCATCTTTTAAGTTTGATGTCTTTCCTAAGAAATATATCCAAAGTGGTAGAGATAGAAGTACCATTGCAATTGCCATAGCCGGAGCTTCTGGAGTAGAGTAGGAGTAGTTCTCAGGCTTTGTTAAAAGGTAATTTGTAAGTTGATATATGGAAGTAGGAATTGATACTAGCCCAATTATGCTATACAAAATTAATGATGCAAATGTATATAGCTTCTCTAACCACTGTATACTTTTTTTACCATCTATCTTAGAGATAGCGAATTGGTGTATTGCAAAGAGTATTAACATAGAGATGAAAATAGTTAATCCATTTACTAAATCTGTTGTTTGTTGTGCATAGTTAAAACAGTAATCAGCAGAACCAACAGTTAACACCTCACCCTCTTGGCAAACCTCGAATGATTCTCGCTCAACACTAGGATCATACTTTTTAGTTTCTGCAAAAGAGCTACCCTTGTAAAGAGTGTATGAGAATGGAATATTAAATTGATATGAGAGACCGGCTTTAATAGCTGTGGCACCTCCAATGACTGCAATTATTAATGTTAGAAACGATATTAAGTAAAGATATACTTGGAAGAGAGTCTTTGCTGATATCTTAAAACTTACACTCTTCTCATCCTTTCCTCCTTTATTCTTAACAGCTTGGATGATGAGGTAAATAATAGCACCTCCAATAAGTATTGGAATCATAACTGCAACAATAGAAATAACTACTCCAATTATTGTACTCATATTTCTAAAGAGTAAATTTATATACTAAAAGTATATATTAAGTTAGAAAAAATACAATACAGTAATGGGTTAGGAAATTTGCAGGGAACTGGATTTGAACCAGTGAATCCCGAAGGAGTCGGATTTACAGTCCGATGCGTTTGACCACTCCGCCATCCCTGCTTATGGAGCCGAAGGAGAGATTCGAACTCTCGACCTATTGTTTACAAAACAATTGCTCTGACCAACTGAGCTACTTCGGCATGAGTACAATCGCAAGTTTAATATATAAGGGGAGTATAGTCAATAAAACGCCCGGTCGGAGAGGGATCATAGAACTCATCCTTTTAAGGTGGAATCCCTCAACTTAAACCCAAAGATTTAAGCGATTTTGGAACTCCGAGTTCTTGCTTGTAGAGCTATGAACCTCTTTGTCCAACCGGACAGTATATTTTATAATAAATCCATATACTTTACAAAGATGGCTAGAACCCTAATAGCTGTAAGAGATAGGCTAAGGTATTACGTATAAAAGTAAAAACAAACTTGGATAGCGGTGAGAATGGTAGTATGAGTAGTAGTATTAAAATGATGGAGTACTTCTCTAACTGCTCCCAGTAGTATCTTAGCTTTGCAGGTAACATAGCTCTTACAATCTTATGACCATCTAGTGGTGGAATAGGGATGAGATTAAATACAGCGAGTGCTATATTAATAGTTGCGAATGAGTATAGGAAAAACACTATAAGTTCGTTGGTGTTGTTTGGTAATATTTTGAATAGTAGGGCTGTTAAGAAAGCTAGTAGCAGATTAGAGAGAGGACCAGCTAATGCCACCATAGCAGTGTGTAATTCTCTTTTAGTAAAGTTATATTCGTTTATTGGTACTGGCTTACTCCATCCAAATCTAAACAGTATCATACTTATTGCCCCTATTGGATCAATGTGTTTTAATGGATTAAGAGTAAGTCTGCCTTCTGCCTTGGCTGTTGCATCTCCTAATCTAAATGCCGTGTATGCATGTGCGTACTCATGTACTGTTGCTGCAACCAAAATAGAGGGTATAGCTACCACAATCCAATATATATACTCCTGTACTATTAAAGATTCTGTCATGATAAGCTTGATAAATAGTAATCTTTTTGATAATATCATCTAGCTTATAAATGTTCAATTAATAAAGAAATGGCAAAAGTTTGTGAATTGTGCGCAAAATCTACAGTAGCTGGAAGAAGAATTCAGCATCATCACTCCATAGCGTGGAGATTTAAAGCTCCTAAGAGTACACGTACATTTAAGCCTAATCTAAGAAAGATTAAGGTAGATGTTGATGGTGATGTACAGAGTGTATATACCTGTATGAAGTGTTATAAGAGGCTTCGAAAAGAGGCACAAGAATAAGGGTATACTATTTCCTCGTCTTGAGTAAGTTTTAGTGATAAAATCATTCAATTAAGGTGATTCTATTTTTTTATGTCTATATTTGATTCTATTTGGGAAATCTTCACGTACGATCTAGGTATTGACCTTGGTACTGCTAATACAATTGTGTATCTAAGAGGTGAGGGAATAGTTGTGTCTGAACCATCTGTAGTAGCTATAGAGAAGAGAAGTAAGTTAGTACTTGCAGTAGGTCAGAAAGCTAGAGAGATGATTGGTAGAACTCCTGCTAATATTGTAGCTGTAAGACCTCTTAAGGATGGTGTAATCTCAGATTTTGATACTACTCAAGCTATGATTCATCACTTTATTCATAGTGCTCATCATAACTATGTTAAAGGTTTTAAATTACCAAAACCAAGAGTTGTTGTAGGTGTTCCATCATCCATTACTGAGGTTGAAAGACAGGCAGTAATTGATGCTGCTAAAACAGCAGGAGCAAGAGAAGTTTTCATAGTAGAGGAATCTATGGCAGCAGCAATAGGGGTTGGTTTGCCAATTGAAGATGCATCAGGGAGTATGATAGTTGATGTTGGAGGTGGTACTACCGGTATAGCGGTTCTCTCTCTTGGAGATATTGTAGTAGATAATACTGTTAGAATAGCGGGAGATGAAATGACTCTAGATATTGTTAACTATGTAAGAGATAAGTACAACATCTTAATAGGCGATAGAACAGCAGAGGATATAAAGATAGAGATAGGATCTGCTTCACCAATGAAAGAGGAGAAAGAGGTAGTACTGCAGGGTAGAGACCTGCTTACAGGGTTACCTAAATCTATTAAGTTTAGTAGTACAGAGGTAAGAGAGGCAATAATGGTATCATTAAGTCAGATAACGGAGGCTGTAAAAGATGCTATCGAAGATACACCTCCAGAGTTACTTAAAGATATATATAACGAGGGTGTGTATGTAGCTGGTGGAGGAGCATTAATTAAGGGATTAGATTCATACTGGAAAGGAGAGCTTAATATTCCTATTAAAATAGTTGATGATCCTCTCTCTGCAGTGGCTAGAGGTACTGCCTCTATGTTAGACCATATAGATTTACTACATAAGGTACAAAAGTCTTGGGAAGAACTTATTTAACCAACTTTTAAATGTTTAAGAATTTCTTAAGGATAAAATTACTTCAACCTCTAATACTAATAGTACTTGGTATCTTACTCATACTTCTCTCAAGGAGTGCAATAGGTAGTGCTCTAAGAGTGCCATTTTCATATCTTTTTGAGCCAGTATCTTTTACTGCGCAGAATTTTAGCAACTCTCTTTCTAATTGGGGTACTGCACTTTTTGATGCCTCTGCATATATAGAGGAGAATGAAAAGCTTAGGGAAGAGATCTTGGAGATTAAATCTAAAGAAACCTCTGTTATTAATCATGAAGAGTATAGCTCATTGAAAGCAAATGAAGCATTAATGGTAACAGGCGGGGAGTATGTACTTTCTAAAGTATTAAGTTTCTCCCAAAAGGGAGATATATACATCAATACAGGTATTAAAGAGGGTGTAAAGGTAGGAGATAGCGTACTGTTAGGGAATGTCTTTGTAGGTATTATCTCCTCTGTAGATAGTAGTGGAGCACTAGTAAGATTACCTACTAACAGATCAAGCAGCTATGAAGTAGTAATTCTACCATCTACTGTTAACGCACAAGAGAGTATTAAACTAGATGGGTATATTAAATCTACAGCTGTTGTTACAGGTGTACTTGAGGGCATTAAAATAGAGAATATAGGGATAAATTCTGAGGTATTAGATGGTGATACTGTAGTATTAAGAGATGAGAGAATAGGGCAGCTATTAATCATTGGTAGAGTAGTTGGTCTTTCTAATAATCCAGCATCTACATCTAAATCTGGATTTGTATCCCCTATATTTGATTACTCTAATCTTTTAACTGTATTTGTTAAAATTAAATAGTATGTTAGAAATATTAATAGGAATAATTGGAATATTTGTATCTCTTTTCTTAGAGCATTTCCTCTTCTCTCTTTTTGGTTTCTCACTTTTCATACTAATCTCTTTAAATATGTGGGGTAGGGTAAGTAATAGATTCTTCTTTCCATTCTTTCTTCTTTTAGGAATATCTCTAGATGTCACTATGCACCAACCCATTGGTTTACATATATTGGTATTGGGTATAGCTCTTTTAATATATATACTTTTTGAGACATTACTACCTGATGATAATAAGGTCTCAAAATATATATCTATGCTTTTTGTCTTTCTACTTTTCTACTTCTTAAATCTTTTGCTTCTTTCTTTGCTTCAGGATGGTATTTTACGAATATATACAAGTGAGATATTAATTAAGATATTTGCTAATAGCTTACTGTCTGTGCTTCTTTCAATACTTGTTGGAAAGCTGTTTAGTACTGTTAGGGATAGTAAAAGCTATCAAAGTATAAGGTTGAAATAAATGACAGAGATAAAATTCGATAAAAAATTAAATAGTAAGAAGCTTACTAAGGCCTCACATAAGTGGGGGATAAGTAGTAAGAATGGATTTAAGAGTGCTCTTAAGAGAGGTTTGCTTAGTAGTAATAACAGTGTAGATGTTTCTCCTTGGAATTTTATATATGCATTCATCCTCTTCTTCATATTTTTTGGTCTACTTGTAGTAGGTATTGCTAAATTACAAATAGTAGAGGGTTCACAGATGGCTCTCAGATCAGAGAGGAATAAGATAAGGCTCTCTAAGGTGGTAGCAGAGAGAGGTGTAATATTTGATGTGGATGGTGTAAAGCTTGTAGAGAATGTTGCCTCTATGAACCTATATCTTTCAATAGAAAGCTATCTAGACAGTAAAGGGAGTATAGATAATGAGAAATTAGGCAGAAGTATGGATACCCTAGGGGGTATATTGGGAGGTAGTTGGGTACAGGTAGGAGTTAACTCTGAGACAGTATATAGTTCTCTCTCAGAGAGGGTTTCCTCTATATATATGGAGAGTCCATACTTTAGTAAAATTCTTTTAGCTACTGATTTAGATAATGATACCGTTATTAAAATTAAAGCCAGAGCACAAGATATCCCTGGTATTACAATAGATAATGGAAATAAAAGAAAATATCTTTACAGTGAGGCCTTTACGCATATACTTGGATATACAGGAGAGTCTTCTCCAAGAGATATTGAGCTCTTAGAAGATGTAAGCAGTGGAGATACTGTAGGTAAGATAGGGGTAGAGAGATATTACAACGGTGAATTTAAAGGTACAAATGGTAGTTTAGCAGAGGAAATAGATGCATTAGGTAAGAGTGTGGGTGAACAACCGTATGTTTTAAAGGCTCCTATTGCTGGTCAAAATATGTATCTCACTATAAAGAAAGATGCTCAGATTAAACTGTATGAGATTTTAAAAGAGGCTGTTGAGAAAAATAACGCAGCAGGTGCAGCAGGAGTAATACAGAATGTAAATACAGGAGAGATATTAGCCATAGTAAGCTACCCTGGATATGACGGTAATCTTTTTGTAGGTGGTATATCACAACAACAGTACTCAGAGATTATTAATAATCCTCAGAACCCATTACTTAATAGATCGATAGCTGCACAAATACCTCCGGGGTCTACATTTAAAACAGTAATTGCTGCAGCAGGTTTAGATGCTAAAGCGATAACTAAGAATACTGTATATGTAAGTAGAGCAGGTTACTCTTTCTCCAATGGTGCTCCATTTCAAGAGTATAGAAAACATGTATATGGATCTTTAAATGTAGTTAGTGCACTAACCGTGTCTTCAAATATATTCTTTTGTGAAATGATAAGACATTGGGATATGAATGAGTTAGTACCATATCTTAAAAAGTTTGGTATCGGAGAGTATACAAATATAGATATACCAGGTGAAGCACCTGGGAGATTACCATCTCCTGAGAATAAAATAAAGCTTGCAAATACAACAAGTCCTTGGTTAGAGCCAATTTGGTACCCTGAGGGAGATTCCTGTAACTCAGTCATAGGCCAAGGTATTACACTCGTAACCCCTGTCCAGATGTCTAATTGGATGGCAGCTATCGCTAATGGTGGTACTTTGTATACACCACATGTTGCAAAGAAATTTGTTGATGAGAAAGGTTTTGAATATCCTGTTGAGTTTGAGATATTACAGAGCAATATTGTATCTAAAGAGTCTCTTGATCTTGTAAAGAAAGGTATGTGGGATACAGTAAACAGCTCTAGGGGTATTGTTGGCTCACTTTCCAACACAGGTACCTCTGTTGCTGCTAAAACAGGTACTGCGGAGTTCGGTAAAGTAAACGAAAAGGGTATATATGAAGATACACATGCTTGGGTAGGAGGTTTTTTCCCATATGAGAATCCTAAGTACTCTTTCTCAGTTCTTCTTGAAGATGGAGGTATGAGTTCTAATGCTTCTGCAGCAATCAGAGAGATGATAGTTTGGATGGTTCAAAACGGCTTCCTTGATTAAGAAATCTTTCATCTAATTACTGTAAGATATGGATATCACTGTTTGACATATATTTAAACATTGTGTATTTTTAGCTCAAATATGGCAAAAGAAACGCATAAATACAAAAACCTTTTAATAGTGGAGTCACCTGCAAAGGCCAAAACTATTAATAAATATCTTGGTAGTGACTTTAAAGTCATGGCGACAGTAGGTCATGTAATAGATTTACCTAAGAGTAAATTAGGTGTAGATGTAGAGAATGATTTTGAACCTCTTTTTGAAACAATATACGGTAAGGGTAAGATATTAAAAGATTTAAAGAAAGCTATACCTAAAGGTGGTAACGTATATCTTGCAATGGACCCTGATAGAGAGGGAGAAGCCATTGCTTGGCATGTTAAAACATCTTTAAATATTAAAGATGCTAAGAGAGTATCCTTCCATGAGATAACTAAGGAGGCAATTACTGAAGCTCTTAAATCACCATCTGTAGTAAATGAGAATCTCTTTGAAGCACAGAAAGCTAGAAGGGTATTGGATAGGTTGTTTGGGTACAAACTTTCAGAGTTACTTTGGAAAAAGATTTGGTACGGTCTCTCTGCAGGTAGAGTACAATCTGTAGCACTAAGATTAATAGTAGAGAGAGAGGAAGAGAGAGAATCATTTATTCCTGAAGAGTTTTGGGAATTCTTTGTAGATGTATTCAATAGTAGTGAGAAGTTAAGGATAAAGTTACTTAGGAAAGATTCTAAGAAATATATCCCTAAAGATGGCAAAGAGGTAGAAAATATAAAGAAGACATTAGGGGAGAGTAAATACAAGGTAGTAGACATTGTAAAGAAGGAGCTTAAGAAAAATCCATATCCTCCATATACAACATCTACACTTCAACAATCTGCAAACAATGTATTAGGGTTTTCTGCTAAAAGAACAATGGCATTAGCACAAGCTCTTTATCAATCAGGATACATAACATACATGAGAACAGACTCATTTTTTCTTTCTAACAAGGCTATAGATGAAATTAGATCTGTAATATCTCATAAGTATGGTAATGATTACTTACCAAGTAAACCTAAATACTATAAAAACAGAAGTAAGAATGCTCAGGAAGCACACGAGGCAATTAGACCTACAGATTTCTCTCTTACAAAGGAGAGTATTAAAACTAAGATGGGAGAGGCAGAGGCTAAACTTTACGATTTAATATGGAGAAGGGCTGTATCTTCTCAAATGAAAGAGAAAAGAGTTGAGAATTTAACTCTCTACTTTGAACCTGTTAAGAAACTACCTAACATATATACATTCTCTGTTGGTGCTCAGAAAGTACTTTTTGATGGATATAGGATACTGTACGGTAATGGTGGAGATAGTGAAGAGCTTTTGCAAGAGATTAGTAATGTAAAAAAGGATGATATATTTGAAAAGAAAGGATTCTTTACAGAACAGAAATATACACAACCTAAAGCAAGATATACAGAGGCATCCCTTGTTAAGAAACTAGAATCGTTAGGTATTGGTAGGCCTTCTACATACGCAACAATTATAAGTACAATTCAGGCAAGAGAGTATGTAGAGAAAGAGGGTAAATATATCTTACCTAGAGATATTGGTAGAGTAGTAACTCATTTCCTAAAAGATAACTTTAAGGATTTAATAGATTACAAATATACAGCAGATGTAGAAGAAAGGTTGGATAAGATTGCTCATGGTACTATCAAGTATGTCCCTTTCATAAAGAAGGAGTATGAGCCATTAATCAGTGATATAGCTAAAGCAGATGCAGATGTAAAGAAAGATGATGTGGTAATACTTTCAGATTCAAAAGAGAAGTGTCCAGAATGTGGTGGTAAGATGATTGTTAGATTAGGAAGATATGGTAAATTCCTAAGCTGTGCAAACTTCCCAGAGTGTAAAGGTATGAAAGATCTAAATGGGGGAGAAGAAACTTTAGATTTTAAGAAATATCTTAAACCTGAAAAATGCCCTCTATGTGGATCTAAACTAATCTTAAAAAATGGTAAGTATGGTAAATTTTGGGCTTGTGAGAAATATCCAGAGTGTAAAGGCATAGTGCCTTTACTTTTAAATGAGAAGTGTCCAGAGTGTTCAAAGCCATTAGTAGAGCGTAGAAGTAAATGGGGTAGAGCCTTTATAGGTTGTAGTGGATATCCAGATTGTAAATATATTAAAAAGTTTCCTAAGAAGAAAAAGTCAGAGTAAGTTCAAACCTTTTTAATACCTTTCTTCTACAATATACATATGTTACCAAGAGAGAAATTTCTTTTAAGAGGTATTAACTCTATCTCTGATGTAGAGCTAATAGAGATATTAGTTGGTAGCGGTATTAAAGGGAGTGATTTTAAAAAGATATCTAAATCTGTACTTAAGGTAGTAAAAGAAAGAGTAAGTAAAGATGAGCATATCTCTGTAAAAGATTTACAACATATACATGGAGTAGGGCAAGTACTCGCTATGAAGATAGTGTGTGGTATTGAGCTAGGTAGAAGAGTGTACGGTCTTTTTGATAGAGAGGTAGTTAGGATAACTAACAGTAATGATGCATATGAGATATTTAAGGATATGAAAGATTTAAAGAGAGAGAGGGTTGATATCGTTTGTCTTAATTCAAGATTCGAGTATGTAGTAAGAGAGACAGTGGCCATTGGTGGCTTAAATTGTGCAAATATATTGCCAAGAGATATTCTGTATCCTGCAATTGTTAATAACTGTGCATTTGTTCTAATGGCACACAACCATCCATCTGGAGATAGTACTCCTAGCCAAGAAGATATTTCTTTAACAAAGAATCTTAATCAAGCGTTAGAGTTAGTAGGAATACAGCTCTTAGATCATATTGTAGTAAGTAACCAAAGCTATACCTCTGTACCGCTATAGGTTTCAGGAAATGCATTTTAGTAGTATAATAGGGAATAATTTAATAAGTAAGTAGTATGGAAAAAGAAAAAAGAGTATTATCTGAGATGTCAGAATATAGTCTTACGGGAGATATTTTGCATTTTCCTTTCTCTGTTGTATATAAAGTAGCAGAAAATGAAAAGAAAATAACTGCGTTGGAATTTCTAAGAGATAATTTGCTAGAAAGTACAAGAGATGCAGTTTTAAGGTCTTGGGAGAATATTCCTGACGTTTGTACTGGGGCAATATATAGTGGAGATAAGGTAGAAATATATCTTGCACATACTCAACCATTTAAAGATATACTTGCAATATATCCATTTGCAAATTAATTAAAGAATATATATAATCAAAGCCGTATTTAATATATCTCGCATATCTCTGAATATTTCCTGGATCGAGAGCAATCTCTCCACAGAGATAGGTGATAAAAGGAAACATTATGAAAAAAACAGAAGAGGTCTCAAAGAAGGTTGCAACACCTAAAGCAGAGACAGTAAAAAAGAGCTTTAAAGTAGAAATTCCAGAATTAATTACATTCCTCAAAGCAGGGTCTCACTTTGGTCATAAGAGTAGTGCATGGAACCCAAAGATGAAGAAATATATATATGAAACTAGAAATGGTATTCATATTATCGATTTAATCAAATCAAGAAAACTTCTTAAAGAGGCTCTTAGAAGCCTTAATGAGGTTGTAGATAAGGGGAATGTATTAATAGTGGGTACAAAGGGTCAGGCTGCAGGATTGATAGAGAAGAGTGCTCTAGAATCAGGAGCCTTCTATATTACAAAGAGATGGCCAGGAGGACTTTTTACTAACTTCGACTATATTAAGAAAAGTATCCAAACATTAGTAAAAATGGAAGAGCAACTTGCTGCAGGTGGAGTAGGTCTTGTTAAGAAAGAGAAATTAGTACTTAAAAGACAGGTTCAAAGAATGAACAAGATATATGAAGGTATAAAATTCATGGATGAACTACCAAAGATGTTAATTGTAATTGATAGTAAGGTAGAAAAGAATACTATTAAAGAAGCCATTATCAGTGGTGTACCAGTATTAGCCTTAATTGATACTAATTGTGATCCTGATTTAGTAGATTATCCAATACCCGCAAATGATGACTCAATCAAAAGTATTAATCTTTTTGTAGATCTCTTTGCAGAGGTAATAAAGTCAGGAAAGAAGTCAGAAGCATTAAGAGCATTAAGAACAAATCATAATGCAACATTAAAGAATCTTGAGACAAAATATATAGAAGAGAAAGAGAGAGAAGAGAAGATGGCAGAGGAAGATAGATTAAGAATGAAGGCAATGAGAGAGGGTAAAGTAGATGTACAAACAACAGGTGTAGTAAGAGTTGTTAAAAGAGAGAAGAATCTAGATGAAGAGTATGCAGCTGCAGAGGCAGTAAAGGCAGTATCTAATTCTAGAAAGATAGAAGATTTAGGTCTTTCTACTAGAATAGAGAAAGCTTTACACGCTGCAGGACTACATACAGTAGAGGATCTCCCAGGTAAAAATAAAGAAGAGTTACAGTCAATTAAAGGTATTGGTGAGAAGGCAGTAGAGGAAATCTTAAAAGCTATTAAATAAGTTGTACTATTAAATATCATGGCAATATCAATAGAAGATATTAAATTACTTAGGGCAAAAACTTCAGCAGGTATGGCTCTTTGTAAAGAGGCTTTGGCTAAAAGTAAGGGTGATATGGATAAAGCTGTTGAGTATATTAACAGTAGAAGTGATGTAATTAATAGATTACATAACCTAACTGGTGCTAAGATTGGGCTTTGTAAGATGGCATTTGAAGAATCAGAGAAAGATTTTGAAAAGGCAGTGGCTTTAATAAAAGAGAGAGGTTGGGATGAGCCAATAGAGTCTGAATGTGCAAGTGAAGTAGGTGAGGGAATAATAGAGTCATATGTACACGGTAAAGAACAGAAGCTTGTTGCTTTAGTAGAAGCATCATGTAAGACAGATTTTGTTGCTCGTAACGAAGACTTTAGAAGTTTTGTACATGAGATAGCACTACAAGTAGCAGCTTTAAAACCAACATATGTATCTAAAGAAGATATTACACCAGAGAAGTTAGAAGAATTAAAAACCTTATTCGCAAAAGAAGCAGAAGCAGAGGGTAAGCCTTCCAATATTACAGAGAAGATAGTAGAGGGTAAATTAACTAAATATTACCAAGAGAAATGTTTACTAGAACAGAAATGGTTTAAAGATGAGAGTAAAACTATTCAAAATCTTCTTGATGAAGCTATCTCTAAATTAGGAGAACCAATAGAGATAAGGAGAATCCTTGTTTGGGAATTTGGTAAGTAATTAAGGACTCTTTAGAGTACAAGAAGGATATTTTCACCCTTCTTATTCTTGTAAGGTAGCACTGTGCGAGAACCCCACTTTACATTTCTTACACTATTTTTTAAGCTACTGATTCTTTCTGCAGGATATCTACTTATATGCCCACTAGTAGAGTTTAGTATTGGTTCAGAAGCCATTATATCTGTACTTTCTGGGTTTTTAAATCCTACTCTAATTTTCGGTAAGACATTCACTCTAGAAACATCGGATGGTAGCTTTAAATTGTCCTTCTTTTTCTCAAACTCCTTAGTTATATCATCTAGTAGCTTAGTAGGATATTTAAGTAGTCTTAATTTAGAGAGTTTCTTATCTTTATCAAAAGATGGATACATTAATATCTTACTATTTGGATCTACTGGATCTGGAAGAGGGTTTCTAACTGAGTGCATAAATAGCTCTGTTCTGAAATGACCTCCCACACGCCCTATTGGATCTATAAATGACTCTGTTTCATCCTTATCCTCACTTATCAATATATTTGGATTACTCTCTTTAATAGTTTCATAAACATTTCTAAAATCTGTATAGCTAATCTTTATATTAGGATACTCTGCTTGAAGTATTCCCTTTAATTCTTGTATCTCTACTGGTTCTGTATTCTCCTGTTTATCAAACTCTTGCATTTATATTTACTCTTAAGTTATATACCCTATTATTCTTCCTCTCTAGTTTTAAGTCAATAACTAGAGGTTGAGATTCTTACAGATTTGCAATATCATATTAAGTATAAGTTATTAGATTTTGATAAATGGATATTAATTCATTTAAAAATGATATTCAAAAATGTATAGATAATCTTGTAGAAGATCTATCTCAAATTAGAACGGGTAGAGCTACTCCTGAGTTAATACAAGATATACCTGTAAAAGCATACTCTACAGAAGCACCTCTTAAAAACTATGCAACTATTAATGCTTCAGATACAAGGTCCCTTTTAGTAATACCTTGGGATAAGTCCATTATGGACAGTATCTCTAGTTCAATCTCAAATGCTAATTTAGGTTTCAGTGCAGTATCAGAAGGAGATCATATAAGAGTAACTATTCCAGAGTTAACAGAAGAAAGAAGAAAAGATTATGTAAAGGTTATGAAAGAGAGAATAGAGGATGCTAGAGTTGCAGTAAGACAGGTAAGACAGAAATTTATGAAAGATATTGATGAATCCTTAGGTTCTGGATTCTCAGAAGATGATGCAGATAGATTAAGAGAAGAGGGAGAGAAGATTGTTAAAGAGAGTAATAGTAAAATAGAAGAGCTTAAAGAAACAAAAGAAACAGAATTGATGACCTTTTAAACTTATACCCCACCATCTATGTCAGTAGTAATAAATATACTTCTCCTTCTCCTTGTTATAAGTGTACTTACATTTGTACATGAGTTAGGACATTTCTTAGCAGCTAAGCTTGTTAAAGCAAAAGTCTTTGATTTCTCCATAGGGTTTGGTCCAAAGCTAATATCTAAGAAAGTAGGAGAAACCACCTATAACCTTAGAGCTTTACCATTTGGTGGATTTGTAAAAATATTAGGAGATGGAGATCCTACCTCAAAGAAAGAGGAGATTAAAGATGAGGGTAATCTTAAGAACAAGAGTAAGTTAGCACAAATCTTTGTTATGCTTGCCGGTGTAACAATGAATGTACTACTTGCCATAACTCTTTACACTATCTTTCTTGCAGGTACTGGTTGGAGATTAAATATTAGTGGTGATTATCAAAACTTTAAACCTGTAGGGGCACAAATCTCAAGAGAGAGAGTTTCTGATTTACCATATCAATTAACAGAAGATAGTCCAGCTATAGATTCTGGATTATTTAAGGAAGGATATATAAAGAGTATAAATGGGGTAGAGGTAGATAACTATGATGAGTTTAAAGATGTACTCGCAGGTATAAAGGATAGTACTGTAGAGATTAACTCATGTGAGCTTAAATCTGACATCTGTAATGTGTTTACAGTTCCAGTAGATAGTGAGGGTAAGATAGGTATGTATATTGGTGATAACTACTCAATATATATCGACTATTCTAATAATAAAATATTTGCAGGGTTTGCACACAGTATTAATGTTGTAAAACTAACAGGTGAGGTATTAGGTAATCTTTTCTCACAGGCTAAAGAGAGTGGAGATTACTCTACACTCTCAAACACAGTTAGTGGTCCAGTTGGTATATATTTTGTAATAGATTATTTTAGAACATTAGGTATATATCTATTCTTAGGTATTGTTGCAGATCTTTCCATATCTCTTGCTATTATAAATATTCTTCCTATTCCAGCACTTGATGGTGGTAGGGTTATGATTCTTCTTATAGAGGGTATTTTAAGAAAGGATTTAAATGAGAAAGTAGAGGCAGCTATTATTAATATTAGCTTTATCTTTCTTATTATTTTAATAATAGGGATAATGTTTAAGGATATTATTAATATAGACCAGTTGCAGAGTTGGTTTAGATAGTATATCTTTAAGTAAGAAAATTTATTTACTGCTCTAAATGGCTATTAGATTAACAAAGACGAGTAAGATACTATTTGCAATAGGTATAGTTGTTCTTTCTGTTGCATTAGGATTTTTAATATGGAGAGTTAATCAACCTGAACAATTAGATCCTGGAGATAGTGATGCAGCAGGTGGAGAGTGTGAAGAGGGGGCTACTTGGTACCCTGCAGATTCTACTGTGAATAATTACTGTATAGATGACAAATGGGAAAAGACCTTCCCTGCTGGTTGTTATGTCAAAGGGTCATGTCAAGGGGGAATAGGTTGGATATCAAAGGCTCCTAAGAGTGTTGTAGCATGCTATACGACTGAGGCCGAATGTAAGGAAGCCTTTAAAGTACAAATAGCTAAGTGTAATGAGACTGGTAAACATGGATATTGTGCTAGTGGTAATTGTGATTTTTCTAAAACAGGGAAATATAGTGGATGGATTTATCAATGTTCAGAAACACCAGCTCCTAAACCTGCCGTAGATTGTGGTCTTACTTTAGAACCAACGTCATATCCATTTAATAAGGCTAATACAGATGGTAGTAAGATAGGGCCATTTACAGAAGATGGTAAATTAGTATTTTTCTTTAAGAACTTGCTTGATAATAATGCTGCATATAGACCTAAAATTACCTTTAAGGTTGTAAGTACTGATAGTAGTAGAAACAATCAAACATATGTATATAAGCCAACAGCAGGAGAAGAGAGAAAAGAGACTACATTTGCTGTAAAGAAGGGAGAGTATCTGCTTCTTACCGATTCAAATGATGATTATGATCAGGGAAGTCCAGAGTGTGCTCCAACTACTAATAATCCTAAATACAAATCATTTGGATGGATAGCACCAAGTGGTGGATCTTGTGGATCAGGATTACAGGGACCTCCAACAAATGGAACAAGGACGGCATATGAGAAGGTAAGTATTTCATCTTTTAGAAGTAATGCACTAACTCAAGGGTATAAACAGTTACCAAAGGGAGAACAGTGTTGGGCAGACTGGAGAGAGTGGGTTGGTGACTATGATTTCAATGACTACTTCTTAATGGTCTCATACGTTACTGATGCTCCTACTCCAACTCCAAATATTTCTATTTCTAAGGCAGTAGTAGAGCAATGTATAGATGAAAATACTGCAAATCCAAAAGCAGAATTAACATATACAATAACGGTAAAAAATACAGGAGGTAGTGCAGGAGATATTGATGAGATAGAGGATATCCTGGATAGTAAGGTACTAGAAAGCTTTATACAGAAAGAGACAATAACAAAGCCAGGAGTGTACTCAGATGGGAAGATTACTTGGAGTGGAAAGAAGAACATTCCTGCGAATGGTAGTGCTATATATACATACAAATTATTAATCGATAAAGAAAATTTTGGTACCTATTCAAATACTGTTTCTTTACAGGAAGCATTTTTCTGTCCAGTAGGTCAGATTTGTGCCCAAGTTATGCCTCCATTGATTTATGCTTCTGCAGAAATCGTAGCTGACTGTGTAATTACAGAAACTCCGGAAACACCTGTTACGCCAACAGAGGGTACAGTACCTCAAACAGGTATATTTGATAGTACAGCATCTAGAATAGTGGCTGGGTTTGTATTACTAACCTTTGGTGCAGTCATATATAATCTTCCTAACAGTACATTTACAGTATATAAGAAGGGTAAGAGCTATAAATATAGAGATAGATTTGAAAAGAGAGTAGCAAATAGGTAAAATTGTGTGATATAATCCAATCGCTTTAATTTAAAGGAGATAAGTCTCATGGCTGTAATAGTTCATGCCAATGAAAACATAGATAGTGCTCTTAAAAGACTTCACAGAGAGGTAATGAGAGAGAAGATTCTTGAAACATACAGAGAGAAAGTGTACAGAGTTAAGCAATCTGATCTTGATATTCAAAAGAGAAGAGTATATGCAAAGATGAAGAGAAGAAGAAGATCTGCTGCAAGAAGAGCTAGGTAAATTTTTACTTTTTCAATATGTCTTTGACTGATGATATTCGTAAGGATATGTTTAATGCTAGTAAGTCTGGTAATGCTTTAGAATCAGACATCCTCAAAATGGTTTTAGCTACAGTTAAGAATGAAGAAATCTCTAAAGGAGAATCACTCTCCGATGAATCTGTCATCAAAGTTATCCGTAAAGAAAGTAAAAAGATAGAAGACTCTATAAATGAGTTTAGTAAAATGAATAGGGATGACTTAGTTGAGAAAGAGAAAGCTCAACTAGGGGTATTAGAGAGATATTTACCCGCATTAATGGATATTGAACAGGTAAAAGATATCATTAAGAAGATAATTGTAGATACAGATGCTCAAGGTATGAAAGATATGGGTAAGGTAATGGGTCTCTCTATGAAAGAGCTAGATGGTCAAGCAGATGGTAATACAGTTAAGGATATAGTTAGAGAATTACTGTCCTAATGGGAAAGATTTCTGTTAATATTTTCAACTTCGATACTCTCACAGACATAGAGCCTACCTTTAATATCTCTTTAGAAGAGATACAGAGGGCATATGAAGAGGTATTCGCTGAATCTAGCATAGAGAGTATAAATGTAATCTTTGTTAACTCTGAGCACATACAGGAGCTTAATAGGGAGTATAGGGATATAGATGCTCCTACAGATGTACTCTCTTTTAATATCGAACATAACAGTAATGCAGGAGAGATATATATCAGTCCACAGTATGTATATGAATCATTCCAAGGTGATGCATTTGAAGAGGAAATCATAAGACTTTTAATTCATGGTACACTACACATATTAGGATATGATCATACTGAGAGTATGAATGATTCTCCTAATGAAGAGATGTTTAAGATTCAAGAGGAATTACTTTTAAAATTTAAAAAGATATGTTCTTAATTACAGGCTTAGGAAATACCGGGGGGGAGTATGTGAATACTCC
>JBBADY010000006.1:0-19770 GCA_041656215.1 Candidatus Dojkabacteria bacterium
GCACGCTGGACAGTATTCATACAATGATAGAAGGAAGAGAGCAGGACAGATAAGAGAGCTTTGGATACAGAGAATTAATGCAGCATGTAAGAATAACGATATGCAGTATAATACCTTTATTAATGGATTAAAGAATAAAAATATAGAGCTTAATAGAAAGGTATTAGCTGATATGGCAGTAAATGATCCTGAGGTATTTACCTTTATAGTTAAATCCTTGTAGGGTCTTTTAAGTATAGAAATGTAAAGGACTCTGCAAAGAGTCCTTTTTTTATCTTACTCTCTAAATCTAAATATTGTATACTTCAACATAAAATCATAGTATATACATATGTCTAAAGATCTCTCTGAAATAGTAAAACAAATAGATAGTGATATACATTCACTTAGTTCTGTAGAAATAAAACAGAAATATCTTTCTAAGAATGGGATAGTAACAACCCTCTTTAAGGGTATAAAGGATATATCTCAAGAGGAAAGAGTAGAATACGGTAAGAAGTTAAATGATATAAAAAATTTACTTGAAGAGAATATTAAGAGAAGGAAAGAAGAAGATATAAGCAAAGGTACACAGCACGAAATAGACCCTACTGCACCATTTGATGTTAATAGTAAGGTAGAAAGAAGACCTAAGATATTAGATCTAAAAGGTTCTAAACACCCCCTTATGCAAGAGTTAGAGAATATATTAGATATATTCCAAAGGATGGGTTTTGATGTAATGGAGAGTAAGCAGTTAGATGATGATTTTCATATGTTTGAGAGTCTTAACTTTCCTAAAGGACATCCTGCTAGAGACATGTATGACACCTTCTGGACTCAAGATGGCTTCGTACTACCTGCACATACCTCTACGATGCAGAATAGGGCTCTAAGGAAGCTAGGACCCCCTCCAATTAGAGTAGTACTACCTGGTAGATGTTTTAGAAATGAAGCAACTGATGCAAGTCATGAACATACCTTCTATCAAATAGAGGGAATATATGTAGATAAGGGAATATCCTTTGCAAATATGTTAGCAGTCATTAAGGAGTACTTAGAGAAATATCTAGAAACAGAGTTAGAGATAAAAGTACAACCATCTTACTTCCCATTCACAGAACCAGATACTGAGTTTGTAATAAGCTGTCCTTTCTGTAATAAGAAAGGATGTACTACATGCGGATATACTGGTTGGATTGAATTAATGGGTTGTGGGATGATTCATCCTAATGTACTGAAAGCTGGGGGTATTGATCCTTTAGAGTATAGTGGCTTTGCATGGGGAGTAGGGTTAGATAGGTTAACACTGATTAAGAAAGGTATAGGAGATATTCGTAAGCTTAGAGATGGAGATATTAATTTCTTGAAACAATTCTAATATGAAATTACCAATTAATAGTATAAAGGACTTTTCGGACATCTCAATAGAGCTAGATGAGTTACTCCATATTCTTAGAAGTAAGATAGGGGAAGTAGAGGGATACAGTGATTGGTCTGAGATGTATAAAGGTCTATACATTGCACAAATCGTTTCTAAAGATGATCACCCTGATGCTGATAAGTTAAGTGTATACAAAATTACAATAAAAGAAGGGGAGGATATACAGGTAGTTGCTGGAGATAAAACATTGGAGGTAGGGGATAAGGTTGTATATGTTAAACCAGGAAATATTGTACCTCTTACATATAAAACTACAGAAGAATTTGTAATAAAGGCAGTTAAGATGAGAGGTATACTTTCTAATGGAATGCTGTGCTCAGAGAAAGAGTTAAACATTGGTGTAGACAATACCAAGGTAATGAGATTAGATAGAGAGGCAACAGTAGGAGATACCTTCATAGATTTCTTTAACTTCAATGATACTGTCATAGAGATAGAGAACAAGGCTTTAACAAACAGAGGAGACCTTTTCGGTATCTTAGGTTTAGTAAGAGAGATTACAGCAGCAAAGGGAGTACAGTTTCATTCTCCTGAATGGTATACAGATTACAAGATGCCAAGCATTGAGAAGGAAGATTTACTCTCGCTTAAAATAGATAACCAAGCACACAACCTATGTAGTAGATATATTGGTGTTGTAATGGATAACATTACTGTTAAAGAGTCTCCTGTATGGCTTAAATCTATTTTAATAAAATCTGGTATTCGCCCTATTAACAACATCGTAGATATAACCAACTATCTCTCTATCCTAGTAGGCCAACCTCTACACGCATTTGACTATGATAAAGTTCTAAATAAAGATCCTAAAAAAGAAGCACATATTACAATTAGATTAGCAAAAGCTGGAGAAAGTATACACACATTAGATAGTAACTTGGTAGAACTAAATAGCAATACCTTAGTTATCGCTGATAGTACAAATCCAATAGCTATTGCTGGTGTAATAGGTGGATTAGATACAGAGATAGATAGTAATACTAAAAGAGTAATACTTGAATGTGCTAACTTTGATAGATTTAATATTCGTAAAACCTCTATGTCTTTAGGTATAGTTACAGATGCTGTAACTAGATTTACTAAATCTCTTGACCCTAACCAATGTTTACCAACTTTAAAACATGCAATATCTTTAATAGAACAGATATGTGAAGGTAAGCTCTCTAGTGAGGTAGTTGATATATATCCAGAGATTTCTCTACCAAAGAAAATCTCTCTCTCAATCTCAAGAGTAAATACACATCTAGGTGTCACTCTTTCAAAAGAGGAAGTAAGTACAATATTAAAAAATTTAGAATATACAGTACATGAGAGTAAGAAGGAAGATGATTTTCTTACTGTAACTGCTCCTACATTTAGAACAGATATTACTATCCCAGAAGATATCCATGAGGATATTGGAAGAATATATGGGTATGAGAATATAGCTCCGGTATTTCCAAAAAGAGAGGTTAAGGCTACTAGGAGGAATAAAATTGTTAGCTTGAAAAGTGATATTAGAAATATATTAAGTAACTCAGGAGCTAATGAGATAATTACATATAGCTTTGTAAGTAAAAATCTAATAGAGAGATCTAATCAGGATCCAAATCTAGCTTACAGTATAAGCAACGCTATTTCCCCTGAGCTCTCCCTTATGAGAACATCTCTACTTACCTCTATGCTTTCAAAAGCACAGGAGAATATACAGAGAAATATTCCTACCTTCTGTATGTATGAGTTTAATATTGCTCATCAGAATACAAATATGGATAGATTTCAATTACCAAAGGAGCAGTGGAATATGTCTTTACTTTTCACTACCAAAGAGAATATATTCGATGGTAGTGCATACTATCAAACAAAGAGATATTTAGAGAAGGTACTTGATACTCTTGCTGTAGATGATATTGAGTATAACTTAGTAAGCGATAGTACAGAGAGAGATTTGCCAATATGGATTAGTAACCTATTAGAGACATTTAATCCTAAAGCTAGTGCTTTCATTGTACATAAAGAGAGTATATTAGGAATAGTAGGGGAGTTAAGTGGTGATGTAATCAGTAATTTTAAATTACCTAAGTATAGTGGGGCATTGGAGATTAATTTAGAAGCTTTAAGTAAGTTAGAGGGTAAGAGAAAAAGTACATACAGTATCTCTAAATATCCACCAATTACACAAGATATCACATTTAATGTAAGTAGTGATGTTAAGTACAAAGATATAGAGAAGATTATCTTAGATACTGTAAATAGAGATAAGAAGATAGCAACCTTAGAGTGTATAGATATATATGCCAAGGAGGAGGGAAATAAGAGTATTACTGTAAGGGTAACAGTAGAGCATGAAGATAAAACATTAAGTGACAGTGAGTTTGAAAAGATAAGAGAGAAAATAGTAAAGAGAGTTAATAAGAGATATTAACAGGAGTACTCTGATATGACTTACTGCCTAAGAAAGCCTTCGCTATTATAGAGTAATCTCCTGATATTACCAAAGCATCTTGATTCCATAACTGACTCCATCCGTTACTTCCATTGCTATCTACTAAGTTTTTAGAGTATATACCTCCAACTTTTGAGACTGTAAACTCTACCTTACTAGGTGTTATTCCTGCTACTGTTGCTTCTAGCTGTACAGGAAAAGAGCTCACTTTAAATCCAGAGCTTGGTTTAGTGAGAACTACAGATACATCAGGAGCAGTGACAGCAAAAGACACACTCTTAGTCGCCGTCTTATTATAATTATCCTTAGCATTGACCGTTAAAGTATGATTCCCTATAGACAATCCAGAGAGGGCATATGTAACTGAGAACTGTCCATTTGAGAGTGTAGTTGATGATATAGGAGTACCATCTATTAGAATATTAAACTCAGAAATAGATTCTAAATATCTAACAACACCCTTAATCTCCATACTCTCACTCTGCTTAAATTGAGAGCCTGTAATAGGCTTCTCTATCTCAACTATTGGTGCATTGTCTGGACCCAAAGGTAATGGACATACTCCACTTGCGGGCTTTTCAAACATATATACAGAGCCATCACCTACAAGATATTTCTCATATGTCTCTCTCTGTTGAGCATTCTCGAGCTTAAATGTCATATATACTTTTGGAGTAACAAGACCATACTGCTTTGCAGGTGCTAAGTTTGTAGGTATAAGGCCATTAGCAGTACATATATCTATAACCTCTCTACTATCTGTTTGTGGTGGCCTACCTGCGATATATACAGTAGCTTCCTTCTCACAATCTACACCCTCTGCAGGAATAGCTCCTGTATCGGTACATACAGAAGTCGAGAGTATACCTGATGGTCTTGTAAATGTTTCTACTGGATATCTATCTGCCAATCTATTAACAATACCGTGAGCAATTGGTAAAGGAATAGATACTCCCCATCCACCAGGAGTGACTACATTGTTATTATTCCCAGCCCATATTCCTACTACTAAGTTCTTGTGATACATTACAGAGGTTAAATCTTTAGGGCCATCCGTAGTACCAGTTTTAAGACATACATTCACACCCTTAACTCTTGTATACGCTCCACCAATTCTATCTCCAAACCCACCTAAATCACAGATTATATAGTTAAGAAGATATATTTCTTTCTCATCAATAACGCTCTTGCCCTTAAATTCAGTTACCTCTTTTAATACATTGCCCTTAGAATCTTCTACCTTAAGTACAGAAACAGTTTCATTTTTTACACCTTCATTAGCAAATACACCAAACGCTGCAGTATGCTCAATCAGTTTCATCTCTCCTGCACCAAGAGCTAACGCTAATCCGTAATCAGCCTTATTCTTTAAAGTTGTAATACCTAATTTATCTGTAGTCTGCAAGAAAGTATCAATACCTGCTAACTGTAAAGTATATGCAGATGGAAGATTCCTAGACCTTCCTAAGTTTCTTCTAGCAGTACCAATACCCTCAAACCCTTTATCCCAGTTATTAGGACTGTAATTACCAAAAGACATCTTTATATCTGGAGCTAATGTCCATGGACCGTATCCTTTAGAGAATGCAGCGAGATATACATACGGTTTTGCAGATGAGCCTACTTGTCTATTACTTGTTGTAATGTTCACATTACCATCTACCTTTGGATCATCAATATTCCAGTAATCGATAGAGCCTACCATGGAGAGAACCTCTCCTGTATTAGGATCCATTACAACAGCAGCTGCGTTATTAACATTATATCTAAGACCATTCTTTGCTATACCATTCCTTACCTCATCCTCTGCAATCTCTTGAACAGAGTAATCAAGTGTAGTAGTTACTTTAAGACCACCCCTCTCAACACGATCTACTCCAAACTCACTCTCTAATTGCTGTTTAACGTAGAAGACAAAGTGAGGTGCTTTTATATCTATCTTCTTAGTGCTATACACCAACTCCTCATTCTTAGCATCCTCTATCTGTTCTGCAGTTACCCCTGTTAATGATTTATGCTTAAGCATTTGATTTAATACATATGTTTGTCTACCTTTTGCCATCTCTGGATCTGTACCAAAAAGTGGGGAGTATCTACCAGGACTTTGTATAAGGCCGGCAATTAATGCACTCTCTGCAAGGGTTAACTCAGACACATCCTTACCAAAGTATGCTCTAGCAGCTGCTTGAAAACCGTAATTAACTCCTCCTAGAGGAATCTCATTCATATACATTTGTAAGATCTGATCTTTAGTAAAAGTCTGTTCTACCTGCATTGTAATCAGAACCTCTTTAACCTTTCTAGAGTATTTCTGCTCATACGCTTTATCACCTAAAACATCATAAAGGATTGTATTCTTTACTAACTGTTGAGTAATTGTACTTGCACCTCTTTGAATAGTACCACTACGAAGATTCTGAACAGCAGACATAAGGATACCTCCATAGTCTAGTCCCTTATGCTGATAGAATTCTATATCCTCTGCAGCAAGTAATGCCCATTTAGTATGTTCAGGAATCTTATCTATAGATACAAACTCTCTATTTTGATCACCGTATACTCTATAAAGTAAGACACCATTTCTATCAAATATCTGAGTACTCTGATCAGAGCTTCTCTCTACAAGCTTATCTGGCTCAGGCAGGGAATTCTGTAACCCTTTTAGATATATACCTACACCTATTAATGCAGCACATACTAAAAAGAATCCTATACCTAATGTAATATATGCAATCTTTCTCATCTTTACCTTATCAAATCTCTTACTAAAGAAACTTCCTCCAGTACCTTTTATCGTCTTTCTTTTAACATTCCTACTGTTATATTTCTTCACCCTATTAAACCTATTTAACGATGTAGGGGTGTTTCTCTTAACACCCTTTCTACCATATCTTCTACTTTTTGGAACAGACATACTGTATTTCATAGGAAAGTATTTTTAGTAATGATATTACTCTCTAAATATATATTATTTAGGAACAGTTTTCAACTTAATACTACATTCTAAAACAATCCTTTCTACTACAAAATCTTAATGATATAATAATGGATTATGAATAATAAAAAATTAAATACACAACCTTATAAAGGAACAGTAGACAGATACCCTGAGGATATGATTAAGAGAAACTATCTCTTTAACATATGGAGGAGAGTAGCAAAGAGCTTTGGATATGAGGAGTATGATACTCCCTTACTTGAAGATGCAAATCTTTATAGAGTTAAATCAGGGGATGAGATTGCTAATAACCAGTTATTTAGTTTTACTGATAAAGGAGATAGAGAGATAGCTCTTAGACCAGAAATGACTCCTTCCTTAGCTAGAATTATCGCTGCAAAGAAAAATGAGCTTACATTACCGATAAGGTGGTTTAACATTGGCCCTTTCTATAGATACGAAAAACCTCAAAAGGGTAGGAATAGGGAGTTCTTCCAATTAAATATAGATATACTTGGCATACCTACAGTAGAGGCAGAGATAGAAATTATTCAATTCGTAATGAGTGTAATGAAAGAGCTAAAGGCTCCTTTGAATACCTTTGAACTAAAGATTAGTAATAGATACTTACTTGAATATCTATTCGATAGCATACTAAAGTTAGAACAAGAGAAGAGAGCATTAGTTACAAAAGCTATAGATAACTATTTAAAGATACCTAAGGATATATTTAAAGAGTATCTTAAGGAGATAGAGTTAAGTGATATTCAAATAGATAAGCTAGTAGAGTTTCTAAGTTGGGAGATAGAGGATCTTGAAAAGATCATTGAAGATTCAAAAGGTGCTAAGGAGTTACTAACACTCTTTAATCTTGCTAAGGAGCTATCTATAACCAATATCTCATTTGCCCCATATGTTGTAAGAGGTTTAGCATACTACACAGGAACTGTAATAGAGATGTTTGATATTGGTAGTAAAGAGAACCCTAGGGCTCTTTTTGGTGGAGGTAGATATGATGATTTACTTGAGATATTTAACGAAGGAAAACTACCTGCATTTGGATTAGGATGGGGAGATGTAACAACCCTAGATTACCTAAATACATACAATTTATTACCTGATTTAGAGACAGATACTGATATCTTTGTAACATTAATGGACAGTAAACTGTATAAGGAGACTCTTTTACTTACACAGTATCTTAGATCTTTAGGTCTTAATACTCAGATGCAATTAACAGCTACAAAACTAAGTAAGCAATTAAAGTATGCAAGTAAAAAGAGTATACCTTGGGTTATAGTAATGGGAGAGGAAGAAGTAAAGAGTGGTTTAATACAGTTAAAGAATATGAATACAAAGGAGAGCTTCCAAATTAAGAAAGAGGATGTCATAGGAAGGATTGGGTAATATCTGTATACTTTTCCTGTTATTTATTAGTAAAGATATAACTTCCTGTTAAATCAAAACTCTTCTAAATAAGAAAACTAGCAATACTTTCTAATACTTCAAACTATATCTTTAACCGTAATATATACGGCTTTTGAATTGTATTTAGAAGTGTCTTGGAAGAAGATAGTAACAAACAAATCTTAGAAATATACTCTAAGAATGATATTTACCTGGATACAAGTATTAACACTGTATATATCTCTGGGAAGAGGATTTTTCTTAATACTTTTGAGACTAAGATAATGGAGTGCTTAATAAAGTGTAATACATATCGTAGTAAGGAGGATTTAATAGATTGTTTAAATACATCTTTAAAAGAGAAATGCTTAATTATGATAATAAGCAGATTAAGAAGGAAGATAAAATATACAACAGGATATACGATTATAAAAAATAGATATAAGAAGGGATACTATATAGATTCTTAAACCTTTTTCTTCCACTGTGATATCTTATTTAATGCCTCTAGTGGAGTTAGGTTATCAATATCAATAGCTTGAATATCTTTCTCTATCTCAGAATCTTTTGCAAGAAATAGGGGATACTGATATCCATTCTTCACACTTTCTACTTTAGAATCTTTTACATTTAGAATACCGTTCTCTCTTAGATTACTCTCCTTAGTAAACATCTGTTCCTGTTCAAAACTTTCTAATATTTCATTTGCTCTCTTTATTAACTTCTCTGGTAATCCTGCCATCTTAGCAACATATATACCGTAACTTCTATCAGTTCCTCCCTCTACAATCTTTCTAAGAAATATTACAGTACCCTCTTCGAGATCTTCTTCTACTAATACATTAAAGTTCTTTACCTTACCTGATATCTTTTCTGATAGTTTTAGTAGCTCATGGTAATGGGTAGCAAATAGTGTTCTAGCTTTAATATCCTTAACAAGAAACTCTGCTAATGCCCATGCAATACTTACACCATCATATGTACTTGTTCCTCTTCCTACCTCATCTAGCACTATGAGGCTGTACTTAGAAGCATTGTTTACAATATTAGCTGCTTCATCCATCTCTACCATAAAGGTACTTCTACCCCTAGAGAGATCATCTGATGCCCCTACACGAGTAAATATTCTATCTACAAGAGAAAGCTCCATACTCTTTGCGGGTACAAAACAACCTATTTGAGCAAGTAAAACAATTGTTGCTACCTGCCTTATATATGTAGACTTACCAGACATATTAGGACCGGTAAGGATAGCCATTGAGGATTCATTGTAATCTAGATATGTATCATTTGAGATAAAATCATCTTCAGAGATACTTTCTACTATTGGATGCCTACCAAGCTGTATATCTATTACACCGTTAGCCTCACCCATATCATGTAGTTTAGGTCTACTATAATTCTTTGAATATGCAAGATATGCAAAACCACATAGGACATCAAACTTAGCAATATCTTTAGAAAGCTCTTGTAGTTGTGGTATATCTTTTACTAATGAATCTCTTAACTGTGTAAATATCTCATACTCTAGCTCAGAGAGTTTCTCCTGTGCAGTTAAAATTATACTCTCTTTACTCTTTAGTTCTTCAGTAATATATCTCTCACAGTTAACCAATGTTTGTTTCCTAATATATCTATCTGGAACCTTATCCTGATGTGTTCTAGTTACCTCTATGTAATATCCAAAGACTCTATTAAAACCTATTTTTAGAGAAGATATACCTGTTTCTTTCTTCTCTCTTTCCTCAAACTCCTTTATCCATCCCTTACTATCACCAGAGAGCTCCCTTAGCTCTTTTATTTCATTATTAAAGGAGCTCTTAATTATTCCTCCTTCTAAGATAGTGGTAGGGGGAGAATCTACAATACATTCATCTATTTCAGCAATTACTCTTTCTAACAGTTCACAGTATATATCAAATCTACTTGATAGCTGTGGTATATCTGACAGATCTTTTCTTAGCTTAAGGATGTTCTCTAGAGATATCTGCAGTGCTTTTATATCTCTACCGTTAGCTCTACCAAGCCCTATCTTTCCTACAATCCTCTCTATATCATTTATCTCAGTAAGACTCTTCCTTACTTCCTCTATCCTTTTACCACTCTTTAGAAGTATATCTACTACCTCTAATCTTTCCTCTATACCTTTTTTTTCTATTAATGGATTAAGTATCCATGAGTAGAGTAATCTTTTACCCATTAGAGTAGAGCTGTAATCAATTACAGAGAAAAGTGAGTTAGAGATATCTCCACGGTATGCATTACTTACTAATTCTAGATTTCTAATAGTTGCTCTATCAAGAATCATACTACCTGAGAGATTAACTCTCTTAGGTTTCTGTATATGCTTAGGATTCATCAGTTGAGTATCTTTTACATACTCAATTACCATCGCCATTGCACTTACAGAAACGTTTTGGTCTTGTAAACCTAATGATTCAAGATTCTTAATCTCAAAAAAATCTGCCACTATCTTTTTTACATACTCCTTGTTCTTTAAACCTTTCCCTACAAACTGTACAGGGTAATTAGGAAAGTGTAGCTCTCTCTCATCCTCTATTAGAAGTATTTCAACAGGATCATATGAAGAGAGCATAGCTTCGATATTCTTCTCACTATTCTCTGTTTGTATATACAGTAGCTCTCCTGTAGATACATCACACAGGGATACTCCGAGATTTTTCTTCTCTAAGTAAAACGATACTAAGTAGTTATTCTTTACTGTATTAGCATTATCACCATCTAATGTACCAGGAGTAACTATTCTAGTTACACCTCTTTTTACAATACCTTTAGCAAGTTTAGGATCTTCAAGTTGATCTACTATGACTGTACAGTAACCAGCATTAATTAACTTTGGAAGATATTGATCTAATGCTTTGTGAGGAAATCCAGCCAATGGAGTAGGATTTTTACTCTTATCTCTTGCAGTAAGGGTAATGTTTAATACCTTAGAGGTTATCTTAGCATCATCTCCAAAAGTCTCAAAGAAGTCTCCCATACGAAAGAGAACAATCTTATCAGGATACTGTTTTTTGAATTTCAAATACTGACTCATCATTGGAGTCTCTTTAATTGCCATACGCTATTATACAAGAGATTCTATACTGAAAACTATAGGTGATCAATGACTCTATCTTTTAGAAAGTATTACTCTTGCCTCTTCATCAGATACAAGTTTTCTACTCTCTTTAATGTCGGAATAGCTAACAGATATTCCGTATACACCTGTTTGGACACAGTACTTTATTAAATCTTTACTGTTCTCTGCCATTACAATGAGTTGCTTTGGTGTATTTCTAGTAATATCTGATATTGCATCCACTATCTTAAATGCGCTGTTTACCCCTAAGTTATACTTAGCTTTTGAATCATTCATATCAAAACCTTGCATTACTCTTACTACCCTTGGCATATTCAAAACTAAACCATCTATCTTTGTATCTAAGATCTCATCTGCTAAGATTACTTCCGTAGGACTATCTATTACAGCAAATATTTTGAATGTAGAGGTTCTTCTTAAACCAGCAGCAGATACACTCTTTTTAAAATCATTCATAAGGGGGCCATTCATAGGGGAGTGTATTGCAATATCCATATTCCTCTTTTTATATACATTCCTAACCCTTCTTACTATCATTAATACTCTTCTAAGTAACTCTCTATTGCTAACGTAGTGGGGTAAGCCGTGTACCGAATCCTCCAACCCCTTATCCTCAAAATCTTTACCTCTAGTTAATGCTCTAAACTCTCCTACAGTAGAAGAGCCAATAGAGAGGAGTACCTGGTTACCTTGTGCTAAGTCAATATATTCACAGATCTTCTCTGATATTTCTTTAGAGTACTGTACATACTTTTTGTCCTCAACAAATGCAAGTAAATGTCTACCCTGATTAATCATTAATCTATCTAAATCAATATATACAAGACCATGAGAATTACCTACATAGTCGATTAACTCAGAAGGTTTGACAGTGGGATTGATAAAGACCTTTGTAGCAGAAGGAGTAAGGGAGAAATCTTTAGGTATTTTAAGCTCTGATATACTCTTATCTTCATCTTTAACTTCAATATTTTCATTCCTAAGTAAATCTACACCAGAGAGATTCTCTTCTTTATATGCCTCTACAACAGGATGAATATTTTCTGATTTAGGAGCATTAAGAGTTTCCTTTATTTCTTTACCTCTCTCTTTGTATACAGTACCTGCATTACCATCGAGTCTGATAATATCACCATCTTTTATCACATGAGAGCCCTTCTGTGTACCTACAACAGCAGGTATATCAAACTCTCTACACAGAATAGCGGTATCACTTGTAAGCCCTCCTGTATCCATTACTACACCACCTGCCTGTACTATTAAAGACTCCATCTCTGAGCCGTACTCTCTAATAACTAGTATGTCGTTCTTACTTATCGGTATATCTTTATCTTTCTCTAGCACTACTGCCCTTCCTACAATCTGACCAAAGCTAGCCCCTATGCCTGATACTAATAGATCTTCTTTTGTAGATGCTAGGGAGCTACTTTCAACCTTTGCTGTTTGTAAAGTCTCCTTCTTTGCAATACCTATTAATTTAGCAGTTACTGAATCATATTCATGCTTATTACTCTGAACAATACGTTTAGCATGCTCTACTGCCTTACTCTCAATCATCCCTAAGCCTGAGTATTTATCTATGCTTAATTTTAAGACCTCTGCCAATGTATCAAAATCTCTACTATCAACAACGGTGAGAGTACTTTCTGCAGTTCTCTCGTACAAATCTTTACTTTGTAAAACCCATACCTTTCCTCCTGCTAGTACCCATTCAATATTTTGAGCCTGTCTAAGCTTGTTCTCAACTATTAAAGCAATCTTAGAAATCTCTTTTAAATATTTATCTTCAAGCTTCTGCCTATGACTCCAGTTATTAGATATCTTAATCCTCTCTACACCGCTACTACCTCTAGAACCGCTTAACATTCTTACCTTCATCCACTCTTGAGGAGATATATGTTTCTCTAATACATTAAGTTCTTTCTTCTCTAAAAGATATGTATCTGGTGTTAACTCACCTAAAGAGATTGTATCTCCTAATCCAAATATTGCCTCTATACTTAACTTAGTAGAATCTTGAGTTATTGGATCTACAGTAAATGCTACTCCTGAGACCTCTGCCTGAATCATCTTTTGAACTACAATGGAGAGTTTAACATCAGCAAGATTAACTCCCTTAGAGCTTGCATATGCAACAACATCATCTGTATACAGAGAGCTATATACTCTTTTAATAGAGTCTATTAAATTCTTCAAACCTCTTACATTTAACTCCGTAGAGAACACTCCACTAAATGAAACCTCAGGAGAGGATGGAAACACTACAGATGATCTTACAGATACCCAAGCATCGGTAAATCCAGAGAGTCTAGTGTAAGCAGAGAGTAGCTCTTCAATTACTTCATCATCAAATTCTGATTTAAGGAATGATTGTAATACCTCAGAGTCTTCAGGATTTTTCCCTCCCTCTAGAAGTTTCTCTGAGTTTTTTAGAAGTGTTTGGGATACAAATTTATCATATACCCTAGAAGAGAGTGCAAAGAATTCAGGGATAGGGATATCCATATCTTTTAGTTGGAAAAGACTAAGCCCTTTTCTACCCACAGAAGACTCTTTGAGATTTTTAGACTGGAAATCTTCCCAGTAATATACAAGCCTATTGATTTTTGTAGCAGTAGATGACATCTCTTGGGCAGTAATTTTATCTTAACTAAATACTACCTTTAGCTTTTAATTTTTGCAAATCTATATAGAACTCATAGCAAATGCGAAGGATAACGACGGAGGGTACAGCTAATACTGCTCCCCATACTCCTAAAAGGATGAAGAATACAGCTGCTGCAAACATAATGAAGATAGGGCGAAGTCCCATTACATTACCCATAACCTTGGGAATTATAAAGTTGTTTTCAATCTGTTGATATATGAAAAATGATACCAATATTACTACTGCAGCAATTGGTCCTTTAACTACCAGTGCAATAAACAGAGGAGGGATTGCAGAGAGTGTTGCACCTAAAGTAGGAATAGCGGACATTAAAGCTACAAATACACCCATAGGGAGTGCGAATGGAATATCCATAATGCTTAAGATTGTACCCATTGTAATACCAGCAATACTACTTACAACTGCTTGACCTAATAGCCATCTACCAAGCTTATGCTCTACTTCCAATATTAATTCTTTTACTCTTTTTCTCTTTACATCTGAAGTTATCCTTACCAATCCCAATTCTAATACATTGTCATGATCTAATACTAAGTATATTGAGAAAATAATAGAAGCAAAGAGTAGGGCTGTAGAACTAAATACAGAGCCTACAGTGCTTGCAATATTCTCAAAACTATCAAAAAGTGTAATCTTTTCTAAACCATCTGTAATAAATTTGTTTACTGATGAAGAATCAAAGGAGTATCCTAATATTGAAAAATCCTCAATATTAGATATTAATGTATCTATCCACCCAGGAACTGCTTTCACTAATCCATCTATTTGATTAATAAAAGGGATAACTACAATTGCTACTACTGCTGATATTAACAGTATACCTAATAGGTATGTTAATGAGACAGCTATTCCCTTACTTACTTTCTTAGACATAAGAAAGGTTACAATTGGACGTGCTGCAGACATAAATACAAAACCTGTAAAGAGGAATATAAAGACAGTTAATAGTTGAGGACCTAGGAAAATAATTAATAGTATTAAGGTAATTAATAGAATTAATTTCCAAGAAAGCTCTATTACTACTGTAGGTTTTTTCTCACTCTCCTTTCTCCTATACTTCTCTACCTGTTGAAGCTCTTTTATAAAACTTTTCTTCTCTTCTGCTTTCTTTCCACTTTTAGAATCCATATTTAAAATCTTTGCCATATATAAGATATATTAATTAATACTGTTATTATACCAACAAATCTATGCACTATCTAGGACTTACTTCTATCTAAAGATATCAAATGTGCAGCTATAAAGGATGTAATAGGTACAATTAGAAGGATTCCAATACTCGCAGAAAGGGTTCTCACAATCTCTTCTGCGATTACATCTGCTTGTAATATATTCCCTATTCCTCCACTGTTGTATGTTAGTAGCATTACAAGTGCAAAGCTAGAGCCTGCATATGCAATAAAAAGGGTATTTACCATCGAGGAGAGATGATCTCTACCAATATTCATAGATTGGGAGAAGAGTTTAGTTCTTGAGAGAGTGGGGTTTGCAATATATAGCTCCTTAATGGCAGAGACCTGACTCATTACTACATCATCTAGTACTCCCATAGCACCTATTAATATACTTACAAAAAATACTGCAGATAAATCAATACTACCACCTGTTTGGCTTAGTAGAAGAAAAGCCTCTTCACTTCCAGAACCATCTATTCTTACCATACCAATAAAAAGTTTAGCAAAGATAGCTACAATGAGTATTCCTACCAATGTAGAAAATACAGCAATGTTACTCTTCATATTAAAGCCATGGGATATATACATAATGGATATTAAAGAGATACATACAGTAGCTACACCTATAAGTAAAATATCTCCACCATTTAGTATTTTTGGTATTGCCCATAGATATAGAAGGAAGATCGTAATACCAAGACTAATTAAAGATCCTAAGCCCTGTCTTCTACCAACCAAAATAGCTACTACTGCAAATATTATTAATATGATAAGTATAGAGCCCTCTCTTACAAACCCTGTTATACTCCAACTTTCAAACTCAAGATCATTAGTTGAATATGCTACATACACCCTATCCCCAACAACAAACTTTGATTCATTGCCATCTGACATAGATGGTATTGTTCTTACACTTTCTCCTCTCTCTTTAATATTTACTAAGTATTCAAAACAGAGATACTCATCTTCAAAAATCTCTGAGCATGGTACTTCAAATATTTCCTCTACAGTTCCCTTAAAGGATTCTACTGAATCTTGTGCGTAAAGAAAGGTAGGGGAAAGGAAAATTAGGAAGAGAAATATATAAACTATTTTTTTCATAGACCATTATACATAAAAAAGAGGGGCATATGCCCCTCTTAAATGTTACAAAAGTTTGATTATCTCCTCTTGTTATACATTACTACCATACTAGAACCAAATGCTACCAAGGCAATAGCTCCAAACATCATCATTATCTGATTACCAATTAAGGTATCAAACTCTCCAGATGCTTGAGGAATATTACCATCTACAACCGCATCCCCATTTATATCTCCCATTGGAGAGTAGGTAACACGTACTTTCTCTTCTAAGGTAACTTCATTACCTGCTTGATCTTTAATACTTACTGTAAATACATTCTTCCCCTCTTCAAGCTCTATCCCTTCTAACCTGTACTCACCCTGTGCATTAGCAATAGTGCTGTAGCTAAGAATACCTCTTTTAACAGTAATAGTACTTAAAGGCTCAGATACACCGGCCATTACAAAAGTATCTTTGTTTGTCTCTTCTCCATATTTCAATGTAACTGAATCTACATCAGGATCTGTCCAATCAACTGTTGCAATCTTAGTTTCACTTCTAGGACCCATTACACGATTAGGAAACCCCTTAACACCTGCAACAGTTACAGAGTACTCTCCTTGCTCATCTACTACATATTCATATGAGAAATTATCATCCTCTCCAACCTTACTACTTCCAACTTTAACATCGTTTATATAAATATATACATCATCATACATAGGGGCTTCTCCTCTTACTTGAATCTTATCTCCACTTGTTAATGATGTAACCTCTGTTAATACAGGCGCCTCTAAATCTATATCCAATACAGGCTCCTCACGGAATCTAATAAAGGAGTATATTCCAAAGGCTACAAGTAAGACTCCAAGACCAATAAATATGGAGCCTACTAATCGAGATATCTTCTCCTGACTATTTCTCTCAGGCTTCTTTATCTCAACTTTACTTTTCATATTTTCTTCTTTTTGTTGCTTTACAACATTTGTTTGGGTAGTATTTTTAATATCTTTCTTTTTAGCCACACCAACCTATATTAAAATTTATATACTCTGATAGAATAGGATAGAATAAAATTTTAAAGAGTGCAAGAAAAATATATAATATAAATATATGAGAAATATAAAGATACTGAAAATAACTCTAACATCAATACTTTTAGGTATATTCTTAATACCTCTTTTTCTGTTCATTCTTTACCCTAATTACAACAAACTCATAGGACCTATAAAAAGATTTAATGTACAGAGAAGTACAGAGGAGTTTACCTTCCAATTTTTAACAACCCTTTCGCCCACAAAAGATAAAGTAATTGGGATGTCAGATACCAGTAGTACACAGAAAAGTATTGAAGAGAGTCTCTCATCTGATTTACAATTAACAGAGAAAATCTTAGAGCAACAAAATACAAATCTAAAGATTAGTTCAATAGATGTAGAGGGCTTAATATATGAAGGCTTAGATGCTAATACAATGGATATAGGGTTTTGGCATTTCCCAGTATCCTCTTTCCCCGGTCAGAAAGGTAACAGTGTAATCATTGGTCATAGATATGCAAAACTTCCTCCTAGCACAGATACATTCTTTAATTTAGATAAGGTGAAAGTAGGGGATAAGATAGTAGTAGAGCAGCTAGATAATCTTTTTACATATATAATTACAGATACAAAGGTTGTTGAGAAAAATGACATCTCTATACTACAAAACTTTGATGATTACAGACTTACCTTAATTACATGTACACCTCTTTGGAGTGCAGATCAGAGATTAGTAATTGTTGCAAAACTGGACAAATTGTACAAAAACACATAAAATTCAATACTTCTTAAATAATATTAAATGTTTTCTAATGGACGATTTTTACAAAAAGAAAGATATAAATGAGTATACCTTTGAATTTACCTTAACTATACCTGCAGATAATTTTAAACATTCATATGATCTTTTAATTAAAGAACATGCTAAAGATACTGATATAAAAGGGTTTAGAAAAGGGAAAGTGCCCTCTGACATGATAAATAGTGAGATAAAGGATGTAGTTAAGTTCGAGACATTCGAAAAACTAGCACCTCTTTACATCAACACAGCACTTAACAAAGAGCAACTAGAACCAATAGCACCACCTGAGTATAAGGAGCTTCCTAAAATTCTAGATGGTTTAGATGTTACTTTCACTGTAACAGTAACCACTATGCCTACTTTTAAATTAGGCAATATTAGTAAGATAAAGATCAAGAAGGAGAAATTAGAAGTTGAAGATAAAGAAATAGAAGAGGCTTTAAGTGAATTAAAGAGTTCGCAGAAAACAAAAGAGAAAGAGATTAATGATAAATGGGCAGTAGAGATAGGGAAATTAATTAATGTAAAGGATGTAAAGAATTTAGCAGAATTAAAAGTAAAGATTAAGGAAGCATTACAAACACAAAAGGATCACTATCAATTACATCAGTTACAAGATCAAGCTCTTAGAGAGGGTATTGAAATATCAAAAATCTCTATACCACAACCAGCTATTAATTTTGAAGCTTCAGAGAGAGAGAAAGCTTTCAGTGAAGATATGAAAAATAGAGATATTAAGATAGAGGATTTCTTAAAAGCTAACGGTATTACAATAGAGAAAATGAGAGAGCTTTGGCTCAAGGATGCTAAAGATGCACTAGAGGCAGATACCTTCCTTAACCTCTATTCAAAAGAGAAGGAGATACAGATTACAGACAAAGAGTTAGAGAAAAAAATTGAGGGTATTAAGGCTAGCCAACCTACAGCAGATAAGAGTATCTTTAGTAATCCTCAATGGAGAGAGTATATTAAAAATGTAGAGAGGAAAGAGAAAGGTTTTAAGATGTTTATAGAAGAGGTTTTAGGTAAAGAGTTCTTAGATGAACATAATTAAGATTTAACTCTTAAAAACATGTCACTTTTAATACCAATGGTTATTGAAAAAGATAGGGAGGGGGAGAGAGCATATGATATATACTCTAGACTTTTAAAAGATAGAATCATCTTTCTAAGTGGAGCAATAGAAACAGGAATGGCAGATACAGTAGTTGCACAGTTACTATTCTTAGAGAAAGAAAATGCAGATGCAGATATCCAAATGTTTATCAATTCTCCTGGAGGAGTTATTAATGCTGGTATGGCTATACTAGATACTATGAATTACATTAAATGTGATGTCTCAACTATTGCAGTAGGTCTTGCAGCATCTATGGGTTCTTTCTTACTTACACATGGTGCAAAGGGTAAGAGATTTGCATTACCAAATAGTAAGATACATATACACCAACCATTAGGTGGAGTAGAGGGTCAAGCTAGTGATATAGCTATAGAGGCTCAAGAGATTTTAAAGATAAGGGAACAACTTTACAAGATGTTAGCAAAACAAACAGGGAAGAGTGTAAAGCAGATAGAGAAAGATGCAGATAGGGATAAGTACTTTACTGCACAGGAGGCTAAAGAGTATGGATTAGTAGATAAAGTAATAGAAAAGAGATAACTTTTAAATACTATTTCTATGGATAAAGAAAGAAATATAATAGATGATCCTACAGGGTTAGATATTCTCG
>JBBADY010000007.1:0-19401 GCA_041656215.1 Candidatus Dojkabacteria bacterium
TGTGAGTAAGGAGATTATTGTGTATGGTCCCCATGTAAATACATCTGAAAGGCTTAGATATATAACTACCTTATTTATTTTTAACAATCTTTGTAAAAATTTCTTCATAGTAGGGATTCAAATTACACTCTTCTTTGCAAAAGAAAGCACTAACTTATTTGTAAGCATAGATAAGGGGATTGTTTGTTGTACCATTGATAGGAGAAAGAAACTTATTGTCTCTAATGTATACTAATGTGAGTAGAAACTCAAACTACTTTGTCCACCAATCTTTAATATTTCTATCCTCTGGTTCTTTTACAGTCATTTTTATTCTCTGTGTATCTTCAAGATTGAAATAGTTTTTTTTCTCTTCTGGTGTTAATTCTGAATTATCTGATTTCTCTAAATCAAAATATATATGAGTATCAAATTTTGATGTACCCAAAGCCCTTACTCCAGGTTCAGTAGTAATACCATATATAACTATCCTATCTATTAGAAGTGTATCTGTTTCTTTGTAAGAACAGTATGTTACCATACCGCCAGGATATAGAACATCAAAGGTAAAATCATTTTCATATAGCGCTAAAGCGCCTTCTCCTAGATGCTTTATATACTTCTTTATATTAGGAAAATCATGAGGTAGATTAACTGAAGGATCTATTATTAAATTCTTATAAAATTTTCTTTGGAGTAAATTTTCATATATTAACTCTGAAGTAGTTTCTTTCTCCATGTTTTTTAGAATATATTAAAGTTAGTAGACTTATAGTGTCTATATATTTACAAGTTCAAAGGTAAATGTCAAATACTATTTTTCTATTATTCCTCCACCTACTACATACTCATTACTGTAAAAGACAACTGATTGCCCAGGTGTAACTGCTCTCTGTTTACTATCAAGAATAACTCTAACACGACCATCTTCTAAGGGTACTATAGTTGCATCTTGCTCTGTAGCTTTATACCTTATCTTTGCTTTTACTCTCATTTCTTTCTCTAGTTTATCAATAGATATCCAGTTAAGATCATATACTGAAAAACCATCGCTTAATAGCTCTTCATTGTCTCCTACTATTACTTTATTACTCTCTACATCTATATCTAAAACAAACATAGGTTTACCTAGCGCTATACCTAATCCTCTCCTTTGACCTATTGTGTACTTTGTAACACCCTCATGCTTACCTAATACATTACCATCTATATCTACAAAGTTTCCCTTCTTAATACCTTTACCTGTGTACTCTTTGATAAATCTATGATGATCGTTATCTTCTACAAAACATATTTCTTGACTATCTGGCTTAGATGCTACAGAGAAGTTTAACTTCTTTGCTATCTCCCTTATCTCTATTTTCTTGTATTTACCTAACGGTAAGAGAGTCTTAGAGAGTTGATTCTGTGTAAGGTTATACAGTACATAGCTTTGATCTTTTGTATCATCAATAGATTTTTTAAGTAAATATCTACTATCTTTCTTCTCTATTATTGCGTAATGACCAGTAGCTACATAATCTATGTCCATACTCTTTGCTTTATCAAGTAATGATCCAAACTTTATATATCTATTACACGCTATACATGGGTTTGGTGTTCTTCCTGATTCATACTCTTTTACAAAGTAATCGATTACATACTTACGAAATTCTTCTTTCATATTAAATACATAGAAGGGAATATCTAATCTGTTTGCAACTCTTCTTGCATCTTCAACAGATGAAAGAGAGCAACAGCCATCTTCATGTGTAGTTTGATCCCATACCTGCATTGTTACACCTACAACATCGTAACCTTCTTCTTTTAATAGGTAAGCAGCCACAGAGCTATCTACTCCTCCACTCATTCCAAGCATTACTTTTTTCTTACTTGTTTGAGTCATTTTTCTTTTTGTAATCATCTATAGCTGCTTTAACAGCAGATTCTGCTAAATTAGAGCAGTGCATCTTTACTGGAGGTAATCCATCTAGTGCTTCTGCTACCTGCTTATTAGATATCTCTAAGGCCTGTTCTACTGTCTTACCTTTAATTAATTCAGTAACCATACTACTAGTAGCTACAGCAGCTCCACATCCAAATGTTTGAAACTTAACATCTACTATTATGTTATCTTTAATAGTCATATACATCTTCATTATATCTCCACATCTAGCGTTACCTACCTCTCCGATAGCGTTAGCATCTTCAATTACTCCTACGTTTCGTGGATTAAAGAAATGGTCCATTACTTTTTCACTGTATCCTTCCATGGTATTAAGTTTTTGAAATTAAAGGTGACATCTCTCTTAATCTTTCTACTATTGGAGGTAGAATATCTAAGAGGTATTCAATATCTTTCTTTGTATTTTCTGTAGAGAATGTCAGTCTAAGAGAGCCGTGTGCAATCTCATGAGGTAACCCTATCGCTAGCAGTACGTGAGAAGGGTCTAGTGAACCAGAGGTACATGCAGAGCCACTAGATGCATATATACCTTTCATATCTAGCATGAGGAGGATTGATTCTCCCTCTATATATTTAAAACATACATTTACATTACCAGGCAATCTCTTTATTGAGTCTCCATTTAATATTGTATCTGGAATAGTGGTAAGTAGTTTATTTATTGTCATATCTCTTAACTTTGTTAGGTATATACTCTTTCTTTCTATATCCTTTGTAGCTATCTCTATTGCTTTACCAAGACCTACTATACCAGCTACATTCTCTGTCCCTGCTCTTTTTGTTCTTTCTTGAGCTCCTCCATGTAGTAGGTTCGTTATATTAACTCCTCTTCTTATATACAGTGCCCCTACTCCCTTTGGTCCATTAAATTTATGACCTGAAAGAGAGAGTAAATCTATATTAAGAGTATTAACATCAATGGGAATGTTGCCAATAGCTTGTACAGCATCTGTATGAAAGTATATTCCTTTCTCCTTAGCTATCTCCCCTATTTCCTTAATAGGTTGGATAGTTCCTATTTCATTGTTAGCAAACATTACGGATATTAATATGGTATCTTTTCTAATTGCACTCTCTAAATCCTTCACATCAACTATTCCATTCTCTTTTACAGGCAGGTATGTTACTTCGAAGCCTATTTTTTCAAGATATTGGCATGTATGCAGTACAGCGTGATGCTCTATGTTTGTAGTGATAATATGCTTACCTTTCTTTTCATTTGCAAATGCAATCCCTTTTATTGCCCAGTTATCTGCCTCTGTACCACCACTAGTAAAGAAGATTTCACTTGATGTCGCACCTAAAGCTTTAGCCACAAGATCTCTAGCACTATCTACTGCCTTTCTACTCTCTCTCCCAATCCTATATATGCTTGAAGCATTTCCATACAGCTGTGTTAGGTATGGCATCATACTTTCTACTACCTCTGGATGTATCTTTGTAGTCGCTGAATTATCTAAATACACTGTTTTTGACATAGGTGGATTGTACCACGGGGGAGGGTATGCTTTCTAGTTAAATATTTTTTTCTATGCTATATTTTTATATCTAGAACTTGAACTAAGAAATATATGTCAGAGCGAGAACAAGATCAATATTATGATATACAAGAAGAGCTTTTAGAAAGATACCCAAATATGTATCTAGACTCACCTATGGATATAGATCTCTTTGAAATGAATAGCTGTGAGAGAGAATTTGTATTCTTACTCCAATCAAGAGGCTTAGTTGTATTTAGAGAGCCGTTAATCATGGATATTGATTGTACGCAGGATATAGATTGTATCCCGGATTTTTTTGTTTATAATCCTAAAACAGGTAATGGGAAGATAGTGGAGATCACTATGATGAAAGAGAATGGTAAAGCTTACAACAACAAGGAGAGGAAAACTAAAGCAAGAAAGAAAAGACAGAGAGAGAGTATTGAAAGGAGTGGAATACCATCTGTGCATCTTTATAGGGAGCATTTAGAAAGGGTGCGCAAAAGCTGTTGCTGTGGTCTTTTCTAGATAGAAGTATTATAATATGGGATGGGAGAAATAAAAGATATAGAAAAAAAAGAGAGAGGAGAGTATTTGGATTTTAGAATAAAGGAGATATTACTTGCATTAGGGTATGATCCTGAGAATTTTGATCCAGAGGCATTAACAGTAGCACAATTCCAAGAGATGATTGATGCAGGAGCCTTTGGTCCTAATGGTATTGTAATTAGTGGAGATCATGGTGGTCCTATAGATGCAGAGTAACCTACTATATTTCTTCTTCAGCTGTATACAGTTGGAGCTTTTGCATGGATATGATAAATTGTAGAAGATATGTTTGATATTGATCCAATATATATTAAAATTTTCCTCGGTATTGTTTCTGCCTTAATTCTTTTTCTTTACGCTATTGAGAATCTAAGCCAAGAGTTTCAAGCTTTAGCATCTGAAAGGTTCAGAGAGTTAATTGCTAAGATGTCTAGAAATAGATTTATGGGTACTCTTGTAGGTGCTCTATCTACTGCACTTATTCAGTCTAGTACAGCAGTTTCTGTTATAGCGGTAATGCTTGTTAATACAGGAGTAATATCATTTAGAAATAGCCTAGGTATACTCTTTGGTGCAAATATTGGAACTACTATTACAGCACAGTTAGCACTGGTTAGCTCTACTATGCTAGCTCCTGTCCTTATTATTGTAGGTACTATTATTAAATTAGCAGGTAAGAAATTTAAGCTAATTGGTAAACCGATATTCTTCCTTGGCTTTATCCTTTTTACCTTAAACCTACTCTCCTCTACTATTGCACCTTTAAGTGATAGCCCACAGGTAGTAGAGATCTTTGCAAATCTTTCTAATCCGTTTATAGCATTCTCTTTTAGTGCTCTATTTACCGCTATCATTCATTCTAGCTCTGTTACTTCAGGTATTATAGTTATTCTTGCTATGCAGGGATTAATACCAATTGAGGTAGCTATTTCTATGATCTTAGGAGCTAATCTTGGTTCAAGTATTACTGCATATATCGCATCTTCTAGACTCTCTTTACATGCTAAAAGGGCTGGTCTAGCAAATGTAATGTTTAATCTTTTAGGTACTACTCTCTTTTTACTTCTTCTTTCACCATTCATATTTGTACTCTCCTCAATTATAGATGGAGTTGCTAAGCAGGCAGCACTAGCCCATGTTATGTTTAATGTAATAAATGCAGGAATATTTTTAATACTTCTTTCTCCTTTTGAGAAGTTAATAATTAAGCTTCTTCCGGGTGATGAACAGGAGGTACTTTTTAGACCTAAATACCTAAGTGATGAGAGTCAATCTCCTCAAAACCAGATACATAATATTAAAAGAGAAATCGTATACTCTATAGAGAATACAGCACAGATATATCAAGAAGCTATTGGTATATATTACAATCCTACTAAACAATCGTTAATGAAAATACAGAAGCTTGAATCTTTAAATGACTATCTTGATGATCAAATAACTAAAGCTATTGTAAAGTTAGCAAAAAACAAACTCTCTATTGTAGATGCACATAGTAGTGTTCTTTTAGTAAAAATCTCTAACACAATTGAACAGATAGGAGATTTAGGTGAGGATCTTTCTGATATTTTTACAAGAGTACATGAGTTAAACTTTTCTAATAAGGATGTATGTATAGAGCAATTAAGTAGTATTAATACAGAATATTTAGAACTTCTAAAAGAGTTAATACCCTTAATATTGGAGCCTACAGAGGAGAAATTAAAAGAGATAAGGAAGATGGAGCTGTCACTTCTAGGACATATACAGGAATATTTTGATATTCATGTAGTAAAGCTACAAGAGGAAGATGATTACAATGGTAATGTATTTGTAGATACAGTCTCAGTACTAGAATTAGCTACTGCAAAGGTAAGGAGTATTAGAAAGCTGTTTGAGGTATAAAAAAAAAGAACAGTACACCAAACTGGACTGTTCAATACTAGGAACCTGTGCATCTCAACACAAGAGTTAACCTAAGTAGATATAAAGATTAGCTTTTACACCAACCAACTACCTAAGCGTTAGCAACCGAAGCTACTAACAGAATAATTCTCATCCATAGTAGTATTGAAAAAGACGTTTGGATCTTAACCAATACAGCTGTCTCTAAGACCAACTATTAGGATTCGAATATCCTAGTAACTAAAACATACATGTAGGAATACTGTTTGTCAACAGTATTTACAAGAAAATTATTAAGGGATATTATTAATTAGAATGTAATATTAGATTTATTATCATTAAATAAATAGAAATGAATAGAAGTCTACCTCTCTATAGGCTCTAGGGTTTTTAAGGTAATTTACTAATATTTAGGATGCAGTATAATAATATTGTAAAGAGAAATATATTAGAAATACTGCTTGGTTTCTACCTAAGATATTTTTTAAAAAGGTATTGAAAAGAGCTATAAATAAAATACTTCTGTTAATTGTATTTTTAATGTTTTGTACTCTGTTTTTTAAAGGGTTTACAGAATATATAGATAGAAACAGGGTAAATACAGAAGAGATATTACAATCTATGACTTTAGAAGAGAAAGTTGGTCAGCTATTCATCTTAGGCTTCTGGGGTAAAGAACCAGACTACTACATTACTAAAATGATTAAGGATAGATATATTGGAGGTGTAATACTGTTAGGATACAATATTGATGGAGAGGAACAGTTAAAAACATTAACATCTACTCTTCAAAATATGTCTAAATACCCTCTCTTTATTTCTGTAGATCAGGAGGGAGGACAGGTGTCTAGAATATGGTTTGAGGATACGTACAATATCTCTCAATATGAAATAGAGAATACTAAGCAAGCATACGATATTGCCAAAAGTAGAGGTAAGCAGTTAAAAGAGTTTGGTATAAATATGAACTTCTCTCCTGTACTAGACCATGTTACAAATGAACAGTCTTTTCTGTTTACTAGGATATTTAAAGGTGATAAACAGCAGGGAGCAGAGTTAGCGAAAGCTATGTTAAAGGGGTATAAAGATGCTGGTATTGTAGCATGTGTTAAGCATTTTCCAGGACATAGTAATGATACACAAGATTCTCACTCAGAATTAGATAGTGTGAATATTACTGCAGATATGCTAGATGAGTATATTTATGAATTTAAAGAAGCACTGGGAGACGCTGATGCTGTCATGCTAGGGCATATACTCTTTCCTAATATCGATCCAGATAGTCCTGCCTCTGTATCTAAATATTTTGTAAATGACTTACTAAGGAATGAGCTTCAATTTAATGGATTGATAATTACAGATGATATGCAGATGAAATCTATTCATGATAGATACAGTGTTAAAGAAGCAGCTGTAAAGGCGGTAATGGTTGGTAATGACCTACTCATCTATACAGGTACTCCTGAAGAGCAAGCAGAGGCGTACAGTGCAGTATTACAAGCTGTAAGAGATGGAGTTATTAAAGAGAAGGATATAGATAAACGAGTGTTGAAAATATTAAACATAAAGTATGGGTTGTAGTATCATATAGATATATATAAATTGTTAATCATTTAAATATGGGTTATGTAGATAATATAGAAGAAAGAACAAAGGAGAACAGTAGTTTTAGAAAGGTCCTTTATACTGGAACATATATGCAGCTTGTTGTAATGTCCCTTAAACCTGGAGAAGATATTGGAGGAGAGGTACACGACCATGTAGACCAATTCTTTAGAATTGAACAGGGAGAGGGTAAGGTATTTATGAATGGTGAGGAGCATATGGTTAAAGATGATATGGTAATTATTGTTCCTGCAGGTGTACAGCATAATGTTACAAATACATCTGATACAGAGGATCTTAAACTTTATACAATATACTCTCCTGCTAATCATCCTGAAAATACAGAGCATGTAACTAAGGAGGAAGCTATGAAAGCAGAGGAAGAGCATCATCACTAAAGAGATTAAGGAGTGATTGATAAAAAAGAAGACCTCTTTCGAGGTCTTCTTACTTTTAGATCTAATTAATAATTAGAATCTTGGTTTCTGAGGTTTTGCCTCGTTTACTGTGATGGTTCTACCATCCATTTCTACACCATTGAGTTCTGCAACTGCTTTCTCAGCATCTTCTACAGACCCCATTGTTACGAAACCAAAGCCTTTAGATTTTCCAGTCATTCTGTCCATAATTATGACAGCCTCGACTACTTCTCCGACTTCAGCAAACTTTGCTTTTAGATCTTCATCTTTTAAATTCCATGAAAGACCACCTACAAATAACTTTGCGTTATCCATTTAAATAAAAATAAAAAAATTAATACTGTAAATAGATAAACATTGAAATTCAATAATGAAAATTCGAACTTTCTCTAATCTACATTTATATTCTACATTAAATAGATATGAAATGGAAGAGGTTTACAACTATACTATATCATTGGAGGAGTAACCTCTGTTTGGTTACTGTATGTACTATCTTTCTCACCATCTATTGCTGTACTTAATTGCGCAAAGAGATATGTCCCTATTTTTTCATTCTGATGAAGTACGATATCACAGTTACCTAAATTCTTTATCTCTAACACAGAGTTCTCACCATTAAATGGTAAGCCGTCTAGTACCATGGCGCTAAGATGTACAGTCATACCTACTCTTGCATATGTGCTTCTACCATCTAAAAGAGTAATTACATCACTATCTGTTTTAATACTCTGTTTAGATACACCTAATACAAAATCATTAGGTTTAAGTATATATGGAGATTGAGTAAGATCATATTTATCATACTGTGGTGTAATACCCTTCTGTGTATCAAATATTTGATTAGGTTTGGGTATTAGAAGCTCATTACCAAGGTGTAAACTTAGTCCAGTAGTTTCAATATTAATCTCTCCTACTACGGTTATCTTTCCACTCTCTATATACTCTTTTACTGTTTTATTCGAAAGAAACATCTTATGGGCAATATGTATGTTTATATATATTTAGTATATATTAGAATTCAAATTAAACCAATATTTATTTCAATGGAGAGATTTGTTGTAGGTATGGGATATTTTTAAACATTATTTTATAAATTTGACACATCCTAAAATCTCTTGTATATTTTACTCTTAGTATGACGCTAAGAAAAAACCAGAAACTAAAGAAAGCACTCAATACTGATTTTATGTATAAAAGACCTAATAGGTCTTTTTTTTTGCGTACTTTTATTACAGTCCTAATCGTTATACTTGTAATAGTGATTTGGGAAATAGTAATAGAGCACTTTAATATACCTAAAAGAATACTGCCTAAACCGTCAGATTTGTATCACTTCTTTCAAAGAGAATTTCTCACAGTACACTCTAGTAGATATCAAACAGTATTAACTAAATCTCTATACAGCTTTAGAGATGCTCTCTTTGGATTTAGTATAGCATTAGTACTAGGCTCTATCCTTGGTATTATTCTTTCCTTAAAAAGAGGTATATATGCAATCCTATTCCCATTCCTCTTTCTTACCCAGTTAGTACCTGTACCTGCTCTAGCTCCAGTAGTAGCCGCTATTTTAGGATATGGATACAGTACTAAGATCTTTATCATCGTCCTCTTCATTATCTTCCCCATAGCTATTGCAGTGAGAAATACAGTATTAAATATCCCAGAGAATTACAGTCAGCTACTACATACATATACAACTAAGAAATATATTACATTTAAATATTTAGTACTTCCCTCTCTTGTACCTACCCTACTTTCTGTAATGAAGATAGTGTGTACTGCTAGTATAGTGGCCACCATAATTGCAGAGCTACCTCTCTCTGTTAAGGAGGGTATTGGTAAGGATATATACAACTCTTTTAACAATCAGATGATTCCTCGTGTATGGGTTAGCGTTATTTTAATATCGATAATATCGTTACTCTTTTTTAAAGCTCTTTCTTACTTAGAAAAATATATTACAACTAAATATAAATATGGAGAATTCTAAAGCAATACATATAGATAGTTTAAGTGCACTTTTTGATGGTAATGGGAAGCATCTAAAGGTGCTAGAAAATATTAATTTTACAGTAAGCAGTGGATCTTTTGTTTCCATTATCGGGCCATCTGGATGTGGTAAATCTACTCTCTTTAGATTAATCAGTGGGCTACCTACAAAAGATACATGTAAGGCTGAGGGGAAGATAAGGGTGAATGGAAAGAAACCAGAAACAGCATCTAAGGATAGAGAGATAGGGTTAGTGCTTCAAAAGCCTACTCTTCTTGAATGGAGGACTGTAAGTGGGAATATGCAATTACCTTTAGAGATAATGGGATACAGTAAGGGAAGTATTGAGAAGAAGGTAAGTGATTTACTAAAGCTTTTAGATTTGCAAGGGTATGAGAAATATAGACCTAGCGAGCTCTCAGGAGGTATGCAACAGAAGGTATCTATAGGGAGGGCTCTTGCATACAATCCAGATCTACTGTTAATGGATGAGCCCTTTGCAGCCTTAGATGAGATTAATAGACGAAAGATGAACAATGAGATTATTAATATATGGAAGAAGACTAAAAAGACTATTCTTTTTGTAACACACAGTATTGAAGAGGCAGTATATCTTTCTCAAAAGGTAATCATATTAAGAAATAAGCCATCTACAATACATAAGATTGTAAATATAGATTTAGAGTATCCAAGAAGTAAAGTGCAAAATAGTTCTAAGTATTTTAAATATATAAAAGAGATTAGGGAATACTTAAATGAAGCGAGTATTTAAAACATATAAATATGTGCTGTTATCAGTAAGCAGCCTTATTCTCTTTATCATCCTTTGGGAGATATTTCTAAATATATTTCATGTATCTAGAATTGTACTTATTAAACCCTCTGAGATATTAGCTACCTGTATTAGAGATTTTGATATTCTTAGTAAAGAGATGCTTTATACAGTATCAGAGATTATACCTGGATGGTTTATAGGTTCTTTAATGGGAATACTTTGTGCAGTGATAATGTATAGAAATGAGAAATTATCTAAGGGTTTTGTAACCACCTCTGTACTTATCAATGCTATACCTCTAATTGCCCTAACTGCAATTATAGGTGGAATAATGGGAACCAATAGAGACCAGAAGATACTGTTAGTTTCATTGATTGTATTCTTCCCCGTCTTTATCACTACTCTCTCTCAGCTTACAAGTATAGATCAAGGTCATAAAGATTTACTTCTTTCTTACTCTGCTAAGCCTAAAGATATCCTGTTTAAAGTACTACTTCCTAAATCATTACCTGCATTAACTAACATAGTAAAGGTGAGTTGTATTACGGCAATATTTACAGCGGTTACATCTGAATTCTTTGGTGGATACGGTGGTATTGGTATCTTTATTCTGTCTAAAAAAGGTCTATACAACTTAGAGTTGGTATGGGCAGGTATATTCTTTATTGCTGTTTTCGGAACTATCTTCTACTTTACTGTTGAGTTTTTGCAAAAAAAACTAGTACCTTGGCAGGAGAGTTAGAGGTAGGTTTGAAATATTTAAATTTTATTTATATTTACATATGGAAGAAAATACACAGAAATCTTCCCAAGGGCTAATAGTAGGAGTAGTCATAGTAATACTCATCGCTATTGGAGCCTACTATCTGTTTACTCAGGTATTAAATAAGGATGAGAGTAAGAAACAGATGGATTCTTTAACCCTACAGTTAAAATGGGTTGAACAGGCCCAATTTATGGGCTTTCTAGTAGCTAAGGAGTTAGGCTACTATGAGGATGAGAATATAGATTTAGAAATACTACCAGGAGGAGTAGGAATTAACCCTGTTGATGTACTAATCGCAGGAGATGCACAGGTTGCTGTAGCGTGGACAGGTAATGTATTGCCTGCAATATCTCAAGGAGAGGATTTAGTTAATATCGGACAGGGTGTACAGAGATCTGCTTTGAGATTAATGGCACTTAAAAGTAGCGGTATAGAGAAGCCAGAGGATATAGCCGGTAAGAAGATTGGTACATGGTTAGGTGGAAATGAGCTAGAACCATATGCCTTTATCGAGATGCAAGGGTTGGACAAGGATAGAGATGTTGTTTTGGTTAATCAAAACTTTGATATGAATCAATTACTTAATAAGGAGATTGATTTAGCATCTGCAACAATCTATAACGAGTACTGGCTCCCTATAGAAGCAGGATACAGTGAAGATGATTTTGTAGTATTTGATATGGAAGAGGAAGGTGCAGGTATGCTTCAAGATGCTCTGTTTGTACAAAGAGATTTTCTAGATAACAATGAAGATCTCTTAGTAAGATTCATGAGAGCTACAATTAAAGGATGGGAGTATGCAATTGCAAACCCACAGGAAGCTGTAGATTTAATGGGATTAGACTTTACACAGAATGATGTAACTGCAAGAGATCATCAGATAACGATGGCAAAGGAAACAGCAAAGCTGTATCAAGCAGATGATGGTACTACAGAGGGTCTTTTCTTTATCAACACTGATAAGCTTGCACAGACTGTAGATATCGCTACAGAGTATATAAGTGAGGTAAAGGATATAGATATGAGTAAGATATATACATTAAGTATTTGGGAGAAAGCAGTACAATAAATATGAAGAAATTTACCATACTAAACAATCCACTTCTTCAAGATATTGGACTTAAGTTACATGAAATAGAGGTAGAGTCATATGAATACAGAGAGTATACTCAACGCCTAGGATTGTATATGGGTATAGAGATCTCTGGGATGGGAATACTTCCTAGTAAAAAGAGGAGTGTAAAAACTCCTCTGGGGTCTTTAACTACAGAAGTAATTGATGATTCTAAAATAGGGATAGTAAATATACTTAGGGCCGGAACTACAATGGCCCTAGGTATGGGAGATGCTTTCCCTAAATCTAGTATAGCTTTTGTTAGTGCATGGAGAAAGGGAGTAAAGGGTAATATGAAAGCAGATAGTGATTACAATAGAGGTATTCAAGATCTAAAAGGAAAGTTTGTAATATTAACAGACCCTGCTCTTGCAAGTGGTGTTTCCCTACTCGCATCCTTAGATGTAATATCTAAATATATAGATCCAAAAAATACAATCATTTGCTGTTTACATGCAGCAAGGGAGGGTATAGATGCTATTCATAAAGAGTATCCTGGTGTTGATATATACTCCCTCTTTGGTCCTAGTGATGTAAATGAGAAATGTTACATTGTTAATGGTCCAGGAGATTGTGGTGATAGATGTTTTAATACACATTAAGTATGAAAATATTAGTAAGTGCATGTATGCTAGGTTTTAATACTAGATATGATGCTAAAAATAAAAGAAATGAGACTTTAATAGAATATCTAAGAGAGAACAGAATTGAGTTCTATCCACTCTGTGCAGAGCAGCTAGGAGGCTTATCTACTCCAAGAGAGCCAAGTGAGATAGAGAGAGGGTATACAGCTAAGGATGTATTAGATGGAAAAGCTAAAGTCTTGGCTAAGAGCGGTGAGGATCTTACTGAAGAGTTTCTTAATGGTGCATACTTAGTATTAGATTTCTGTAAGGAGTTTAATATTACTCATGCAATACTTCAAGACAGAAGTCCATCATGTGGTTTTAGTGAGGTATATGATGGTGCTTTTGATGGAGAATTAATAGAGGGTAAAGGAGTATTAGCTCAACTATTAGAGGATAACGGTATAGAGATAATAGATGATCTTTGTTAATAAGGAAAAGGTCTATACAAAGCAAAAGAAGAAGCACTTACTAAATAAATAGTTGAAATTGGTTAGATTTCTGCCTCTTCTTTCTATTAATTACTACCGAGTAATTAAGTACCTATATATTAGCATTGTACTAGACCCTTGTCAACATATATTTGATTATTTCTTAAATAGATAGAAAACGTTCTATTGACGGGACTCTTTCAGTGGTATAAAGGTTAAGTACTTACCCCTACACGCTCTCTTCTTTACAGATCTCTGTTGCTCTCTATTACCATCCTCTAATGCAAGGTGAAAGATCTTAGGATTCCTATACACCCCTACCTGTTGAGAGAGAGCATCATAACTAAAGGTTAGCTCTGGAACTGGGAATATTACACTACCTGAAGGTAATACATGTTTCCAAAGATTAACTCTCTCTTCAAAGCATATTGGAGAGTTACAGCTGTATGATTTGTAGTAGTAAGAATCTTGCTCTAAACCAAGGATAACAGGGGTATTCTGTATATACAGAAATTGCATTAATGCTAATTGAGTTGAGGGCAAGAAATTGTCTACAGTATATATTCCTTCAGAGAGGTTCTCTACATGATCTTTAACATTAGATACTTTTAAAAGAGGAATCTCTGAAGGAGAGTTTTCTAAAAGAAGAGTATCTTCTAGGTAGCTATAAAATTCATCTGCAGAAGTAATAGCGTCTTGAGGAAGTTCAGTATAGGTTGTAGTTAAAGAAGGGTTCTCATGTGATTGAGTAATTGCTCTGGTAGTTATAAATTAGCCTCTAGAGCATTATACATAACTGGAATATGAATTGGAAAGAGTTTATAGCTATAGGGACATAGCTATAATTAGGTTAGCTCTTTTAGATATCTGTACAAAGCACCTACCTCTGTTGATTCTTCTGTTAATCCAGGTCTTCTATTAACCTCTAGGACATAGTTTCTATTTGTTAAATTATCAGTCACTATATCTACTCCTGCCCAGTTTAACTTTAAAGCTTTAGAAGCCTCTATAGCCATATTAATAACCTCAATAGGGGTATCCTGTATGCTTATAAATTCTTCTGTAGCTCCTAATGAAACATTATTTCTATACTTATCATTAACTCTAGTTCTTATACATACAGAAGATGCCTGCTCATTTGCAACTACGACTCTGTAATCAAAATCATTTGGTATGAATTCCTGAAATATATATTTATTATACTTACCATTCTTTCTTACTGTTTTCTCTATATCCTCCAAAGTATCTATTAAATGAACACGTGAGCCTAGTGATCCAAGTAATGTTTTATATATACATGGTAATCTACATATCTCCTCTATGTTAATCATACTATTATCATCTATTCTCAATCCGTTATGAAAGAAAGTGTTAGGTACTGCTACTCCACTTGAAGCAAGAAAGAATATATCAGAAAGTTTTGTACTATGTATATTAGTTTTGTTATGTGCAATATTTTGAGACTTTAAGTAAAGATGTAGTAAGTATGCCATATGTGTTGTAGTCCATCCTGATTGGATGAGTACATAGTCATATTTTTTAAGATCTCTTCCTCCTAGTGCTACTGTTACTTTCTCATCTATGATTCTAACGAGTAGGTCTTTAATAGAGGCAGTATCTAAGGTGATATTCTCCATCTTTAACTTCTTCTGTATTTTTATTTTCTCTTCAGGCGTACTATTAATACCTACCGCGAGGATTGAGTGCTTTTTCATATCTATATTGATCGGAAGATTATATTGTTATTATACCATTTTCTAAGTATAGAGGGAAATTAGAGGAATGGTTGATACGGTTATACTATTCAGTTGAATGTTAGCAAGAGATAATTACAGAATCTATAACCTAATCTTTTTTACTACTTTGTGAAAAATAATAAATACCTATTAATTCTTCTTATCTCCCTACTCCTTCTTGTTGCTTTATTCTTTTTCTTTAATGATAGAGCAAGTAGAAAGAAAAGCAGTGATATTAATAATGATACTGTTTCTGTGAATCAAGATGAACAGCAAAGTGAAGATGAAAATGAGAAAGAGGTAGTACATGATTTAAAGCTCACAATAATATCTCCAGAAGAAGAGACATTTGAGAAAGGACAAGCAAGAATGTATAATGCACATATAGAGGGTAATAGTAAATACAGGAGTGCATTAGTTAAGTGTAAATGGGAGTTTTTCTTAAAAGGAAGTACTCAAGAGGTCCTGTATAAAGAGATGGAGAGTACCGGAGTATTAGGATTAGAACCTAAAGATGTATGTGGATTTACTTCTACCTTTATAGAGGCAAGAGGAGAGTTAAGGGTAAAATTGACATTAACCATATATAACTATGCAAATGAAGATTTAGAATCTGTATTTGCAGAGAGGATGTATACAGTAGAGTAAAAATATTTCAATTGTAGTTTAGAGGATAGATAGTGAAAATCAAGTAGTATTGATGATATAATAAAAATATATTCGAGTGAGTTAAGATAATAAAATTTTTATAATAGTACGATGCCTAATATAGAGAAGAATAGTGCTCAAGAAGAAGCTAAGTATTCTAACAGTAGTAATGAAGAAGGTATTAATAGGAGAGAATTTCTGAAGTTGGCTGGTGCAACATTGGCCGGAACAGTCATTGCTTTGACTACCCCTAAAAAAATAGTAGCTAGTGAGTCTACAGATCCAAGAGATATTACTTTCTTAGAATCAGGGCCTGATGAGATAACTGCTCTAGGTGCAGTGGTTGCAGCCGTTAAAGAGTTTAATAAACAGCCGTATACATGGGATAGTGCAAAGCTTCACTGTAGTGGCTTTGTTGGAGAGTATATGAGGCATTTAGGATTTGAGGTTAGCAGAGATGATACAGATCCAGGTCTTTATAAAGCAGATTCTACTGAGCCTATGCCAGAGGCAACAACTGTTAAGCAAGCTCAGTATCTTCATGAGTTAAATAAGAGTTTAGGAGGAGATTTAATTGCTGAGGTTCCTTTAAAAAAGATGTTGACAGACAGAGAGTTGTGGCAACAGGTTCCTCCTGGTACTGTTATGTATCTTCCTGAACCAGAGGGTCACCATGGATATGATACATATACTCATACTACAGTTTTCATTGGTTTAGATTCGGATAAGAAGCCTAGGTTTGCAGAATTTTCTGGTTATATGTCGAATGGACCTGAGTACGGTCATGGCTTTTCTCAATTTGCTAGTTTGTATAGAAAGAAAAGTATTGAACCAAAGTTATCAAGTAACAAAGAATTAAAAGTATTAATGTTTGATGCCGTAGAGGCAAGTAGAAGATTTGACCTTGAGCATGGAGTTGTAACTCCTGATACAGAGCTATTTAGTAAGTTAGGATATGACAATGTGATTAGTATAAATATTAATGATGGAAGGTTAAGTATGTGGGAAATAACGGAGGATGGTGCTAAAAAACAGAAGATAGGTGAGAGAGAAGAGATGTTTACAGTTGTAGGTAGAAAGTTAAAGAGGAATAAGTATCTCTCAAATGAGTATTGGGAGAAGATGAGTGATTCAAATCCCTCTACTATCTATGATAGTGGATCAGGTTGCCATATTGATAAAGAGGGAATAAGGAGAACTACATATACTCCTCCTCTTATTTCAGAATTGGCTCAAACAGAGGTTTTAGCTAACTTTGGGGGTTTAGGTGCACAGACTCATACTGATATCTGTTTATTAAGACAGATTTACTTTGGAAGGAATAACTCTAAGATATTATCAAACAAATTTAGTCCATATACATTACACGAAGTTCCAAGAAATACAGGAGATCAAGAGATTTTGCTAAGAGAGCCAGCCTTAGAGATTGCTAATACAAGGGGAAGACCTGTTGAGCTTCCAAATCTTTCCTCTGGTTGTATTAACTTAGATGGTGATTCATGGGGAATTCTAAAGAAAGAAATAAAGAGATTGCAAGAGAATGGAAAGAAGATCTCTGTTATGTTTTCAACTCCTAGGATTAATCAAAAAGATATAATAAAGCCGGGTGATGAGAATTCATGGTTCTATGAGAATGACCCCTTTGGTGGGGAAGTAAATAAGTGGGGATATTCAGAAACAGAGGGTATTGGACATAACAACTGGATCTATTATAAGAGAAATAAAGAGTATCCTCTTTTCAAAGAAAGAGTAATTAATGTTAAAGAAACTTTTGAACCAAGTTCAAGAAGAGATCCTTTACCAAAAATGGAGTAGTAAATTAAAGGAACTTACTCTTCTATTTTACTTGGAGCGAGACCTGCAAAGTGTAACTCTCCATTTGATATCTCAAGAGTATCTATCCTTAGGTTATCATCCATATCGGCTAACTTATCATTAGTAAATCCTAAGAGTACCTTCTCCACTATTGGAGCTACATATGAAGGAAGTGATACTCCACTTACCTTAAGTGTCTCTAATTGACCTTGTACACTCTTATCAGTTGCTTTCTCTACTGTACCTGCTAAATATACAGGATATGTTTTACCTTGATATGTAAACATAGCAGAAAGCTCTGCCATGTCATCAGTAAATCGAACCTGAATATCTTTTAGCTCACCATACTGAGAACCAAAATCATGATTTGTATAGTTTAACCATGCAGTAGCTTGTGAGTTACTGAATGTAACATCTATCTCATGTGGTTCGCTATATATTGGATCACTACACTCTATACACATATTTCCTGTAAAGCCAGCTTCATCAAAGCTCTCTTGTAAATCTTGCATACTGTATGCAACACCCAAATCATTTTGAGTAGAAAAACCATTCACAATCTTTTTATATCCTAAGTATCCTCCAACTACAATAAGGATTATTATTATGAAGAAAACTAATAGTGCTATTAAACAACCATTTCCTTTTTTCTTTGGTTGCTCTACTATCTCAGTATTCTCCTCTGTTCTCTTTATCTCTGTTTCTTTTTGTATCTCTTCTTCCATTTATATATATTTAAAACTTATATTATATATTTTTACATAGTTATAAAAGCTTTTCAATTACTTTTTAAATCTAAGCTGTGCTGCAATCTCAGGTACATTCTCATAACTAGAAGTATTAAAGACAACAATACTTCCACCCTTATCTTTTGTTAATTTGATTATCCAAGGAATTATATTTTCTATTTTAATCGAATCCTTCTTTTGATATGTAGTAACTCTTTTAGATTCAGGATCTATATATCCCTCCCATTAAACCTATATATGAGTTTAGGTTCATTGCTTTGTTTGCTTCATGGGAGAGGGAAGCATATCTCTTTCTCTCAAAGTGAGTAACCTCTCCTTGGAATATCCATACTAATTGTAGATGTAACTGTCTTACTCTTTCTTTCGTTAATATTGCACCTGTATCAAGAGACATCTGTAGTGCATCTGCTATGAGTAGTAAATCGTTTCCTAATCCTCTTAATACCTCCTCTGCAAAGAATACATCTACATGATCTTCTATCTCTTCGTTATCTGCTAAATCAAAAAACCAATTAGATGCCCATTGGAAGTTCTTAATTAAGATCCTTACAGATTTTATCGATGGAATATTACTCTTGTTCTCTCTTCTTTCGAATTCGTCCAGTACTCTTTGAAACCTCTTATATGGCTTAGAGATTAGATTTTGTATTTCATCAATTACAGCATACGTCCTATTTAGTTTCTCTAACTTAGCGAGATCTGTAGTATTAGGATTATCATCAATTAAAAGAACAACTCTCATCTCTGGATACTCTTGTAGTATTGCAGAGAGTAAAGTTTTTCTAATTACCTTTGGCTCTTCATCATATGAGGGTACAAGAACTGTTATCTTTGATTTATGCTCAGAGAAGTATTTATCTAATATAGCCCTCGGTACTCTCTCATG
>JBBADY010000008.1:0-18531 GCA_041656215.1 Candidatus Dojkabacteria bacterium
ACTGTAAAGATGGATATAAAGGATTACTCTAGATTGTGGAAGAGAGAGTATATGCCTGATGAGCTTAAGATATATCCTACCTCCATTATCAAAAATACTCTCTTGGAGAGATATTACAGAGATGGAAGATATATACCGTATAGTAGGGAGCAACTACTAGAGCTTTTCTTAAAGATACTTCCTACTACACCTAGATATACAAGATTAACAAGAATAGTTAGGGATATTCCCTCTAATGAGATAGTGGATGGGAATAAGGCTACAAACTTTAGACAGATAGCGGAGAAAGAGATTGCTGATAAGGGGAAGAAGATTGTAGATATTAGGAGTAGAGAGATTAAGGATGAGGATGTTACATGGGATGATTTAGAGCTTGAAACTATTAAATATCAAACTACTGTTTCTACAGAGTATTTCATTTCTTACAGAACAAAAAAAACAGATAGGATATGTTCTTTCTTAAGGCTTTCACTTCCTAAGAAAGATTCATATATTGATGAAATAAAGGGTATGGCAATGATAAGGGAGGTGCATGTATACGGTTCTTTAGTTAATATTGGGGATGATAGTAGTGGTGAGTCTCAACATTTAGGTTTAGGTAAGAAGATGATACAGATTGCAGAGGATATTAGTAAAAAGAAGAAATACAAGGGCTTAGCTGTTATCTCTGCTATTGGTACGAAAGAGTATTACAGAAAGAGAGGGTTTAAAGAAAATACTCTTTATATGTCTAAAGCCTGTCTTTAGTTTCTGCCCTATTAAAAGTATAAACCTCATATTTACATAGCTATGGGCTTGGTAAGCCTAGCTTTGGGTGTACAGGGGCTCGAACCCTGAACCTAACGGTTAAGAGCCGTTTGCTCTACCAATTGAGCTATACACCCAGGTTCAAACAAAGAATAATACCAGTAGAAGAGACATTTTTCAATACACTTAAGCTTTTTTACTAAGCAATGACAAAGTAATATCCCTTGCAATCAGTACCTCCCTATCAGAAACAACCTCATTACCACCCTCTATATTATCTACCTTGTAACCAGTATCTAGGACCTCTATATAATATCTACCCTCATCAGCCATAAACCTGTACCTACCATGAGAGTCAGTAACCCTCTTTGCCACTATCCTATCAAACTCCGCCTCCCTTATGCCCACCACTATACCCTCTAACCTCTCATCTTCAGTATTTCTCACTACACCATATTTACCTTTCTTAGTAAAAATACCTCTTAGAATGAAGAAAAAGGTAGGAACAAATAGCAAAAGTACGAGCAATGTTAAAGTAGATGGATAGTTGTAATATGTATAGAATGCAAATACGATACCAGCTAGGAAGAGTACAACCATGAGGATATTAACAACAAACTTTACCCTCCCCCAAAACAACTCAAACCATAATCTAAGCTTAGACTCCTCTTGAGGATCTAAGGGGATAGCATAATTAACCTCACGAGAGTGTGTAACTATAAATATCTCTCCATGATATACATTTGTAATAGGATAATCCTCTTTACCAAACACAACAGTAGAAGGGAAAGTATATCTAGAAGCCCTTACCTCTATCCTGTACTTACCCTCTTTCAATCTAGCATTAAAATATCCCTTACCATCTGTAACATCAGACCATACCATACGCCCCTCCTCATTAAATACTCTTACAATGGCTTGAGATATAGGATCCTTTGTAACAGAATCATATACATACCCAACCGGTTTAGAACCCTTCCTAAACCCTATCAATGAAAGAAGATTTAAAAGTAACTGCATAAAGAAATATGGTAGAGAACCTAAACCACCAGCAACAATTGCAATCGCTGAAGTAGCTGTAACAATGGAAGTAGCAGTAGTAATCTTCTCTAAATCGCTAGACTCTAATTTACCAATACTATCATCAAGCATTACATTAAGATCCTCTAATGCCTTCTCTATCCTCTCAACAGCAGGAGGCTTAGGAACTACAGGAGGAACATCATCATCTTCCTCTACCCTCTTAGGTGGAATATCTAAATATATATTACAAACCCTATTAACATTTGTAGCCTTGTCTGTTGCCTCTACACAAAATTCATACCTATCAAAAAGATACATACCTGAGATTCTCTCTAACTCCCCTAATCTAATATTAACTGTTAAAATATCTCCGACCCTACTATAGTTAGAAGTACAGCTATATATATCTCCCAATGAATTTATACACAGAAAAGTAGTAGTAGAAAGCTGCAAGTTATCAGTAACTCTAAAAGTCATTACAACATTAAAGCTACTCTCCCAATCTACAACAGTATTCTCCTCTAAGCTACTAATACTTAAAAGCTCAATATTAGGAGCCTGTGCATCTTGAACACTGTAAACAGAACTAGACCATTCACTCACACCACCATATATATTCTGTGCCCTTACTCTGTAGAAATACATCTTTCCATTAACTAGATTGGTAAACTCAAAAGAGGTATTACTAATAACTCCAGAGTCCCCCTTTACTGTTCTAAAATCAGAGTACTCACTGACCTGTACTGTATATTTGTAATTACCTCCTAAACTTTGCCACAGTACCAAATTACTCAAGCCCTTTGTATATTGAGGCTCAGGAAGCATATTTGGTATTGGCAAAGGAACAACATACAAAGTACTACAATTCTGAATATATATATCAAAGCCATATGTAGTGTCCTTAGCACAAACAGTATATGTACCAGTGGATATAGAATGTACTAAACCAGAAGTCCTACCAGTAGCATTTGTTAATGCAAGGGGTTGAGTAATAGCTAGATTAGGGGAAACAATGACGATATTTCTACCAGAAATACCCTGTCCACCCGAAGTGAGCACCCTTACCTCTACTGTAGAGGGTTGATATATCTCAACAGTCTCTGGATTTACATTAACAGTGGAGTAGAAATCTGTATTTATATTTGCATCAACTACTACGTTATTATTACTCTGTGCATACAGATTTGGAACAAGAAGAAAGAAACATACAAAGAGAAATATAATTGTAATGACAGTTTTTATTCTCATAGCTATATCTCTTCAATTACTTTTTTAACATATGTATCCAAAGCCTGCGTAAAGAATTCTTCAGTATACGGATTCTCCCCTAATTCATAGCACTTTCCTACATTAATGTAACAGTTTTTACATAGGAGAGCAAAATTAGAAATATCTATATATTTTAAATCTTTCTCACTATTACAGATATCACATTTAGAAAAATCTTGTAGGAAACCCATCTCCTTAAGAAAGATAACCCTAAATCTATTTACAGACTCAGTATCAAAATCCTTCTTTAGTACCCCCTGTAAAATATCAAAAACCCTCTCATTAGGATCATACTCTGCTAATATACGATTAAGCATAGAAAGAACCCTCTTTAAATTCTCTACCCTACCCTTAAGCACATCAGTATTAGGAGAGAAGAGTAGCTGAGACTCAGTTAACAAAGGCATACCCTTACCCTCATAGAAAGAGATGTCACTTGTACACAAGGTCTGCATATTACCTCTATTCTTACTATTAATCTTTCTAATACTCCTAGCAAACAAAGCAAACTTACCTAATCTCTTACCAAAAACAGTAAGCACCTTATCTGCCTCTGAGTAGTTAACCGATTTTATGACTGTAACAACATCTCTCATATAGACCCGGGGTAGTAAATATATTATATCTAAAAATCATTTAAGTATACCCGGGGTTAATCAGTAACCCCTTTTCTTGATATCACAACCCATGGTGTTTGCAAGAGGATATATACATCTTTAATTATACTAGGATTCAGAGCATATTCACTCTCCATTCGTAATCTCTCTCTAAAAGGTATCTCATTTCTTCCAGATACCTGCCATATCCCTGTTATACCAGGTTTAACTTTGAAAATGTTTTTTAAATATTTCTCATCTTTTGGATACTCTTTTAAATGATGCTCAATCTCTTCACTGTAAAAAGGCCTAGGTCCTACCATACTCATATGACCCAACAATACATTTATTAATTGTGGCAACTCATCTAAATCAGTACCTCTAAGCACCCTACCAACCCTTGTAACCCTACTGTCACCCTTTAACTTATGATTGCTCAACAGCTCATCTCTCTTATTACTATCCCCCATTGTTAAGTCATGCGCATTAGGAATCATTGTACGAAACTTGTACATAAAGAAATGCTTGCCCTCTAAACCGTATCTAACAGGAGTACCAACAAAAACTTCCCCACCATCAAACAGCTTAATTAAAATTGAAATCAGTAACATCAAAGGAGAAGTAAGAATCCACAAGACAGTAGAAAGTATCACATCTATTGTCCTCTTAACGATTCTGTATAGCATCTTCTACATACCTTTGTATCTTGTAAATAAAGATCTCAACTGCAAAATTACTAGACTGTTTCCTACAGTTATCACTCTTGTACTGTCTACCATCAAAACCCTTAAGTATTTTAGCCAGTGATCTGTAATCATACTTAGTAAAGAACTCTCCACTCTTTGGATTAATGTTAGAAATCGTTTCAACAACACCACCATCTCGGTATGCAATAACTGGGGTACCAGCAGCATTAGCCTCTACAGGAACAATACCAAAGTCCTCTCCCTTAACTGGAAATATTAATGCCTTAGCTTTAGAAAGCAACTCTAATTTCTCTTCCTCTGACACAAAACCTAAGAATTTAACAAACCCTTTAGCATTCAACTCTTTCACTAAATTTTCCATTCTCTCTAAATCATCCCCTACGCCAGCTATCTTAAGAGGAACCTTAGCCTCATATGCAGCTCTGATAGCTAACTCCACCCCCTTATATGTCTCTACACGACCAAGATAAAGGAACCAATTCTCCTTCCTATTCACTTTAGTAACAGCTTGAATAGCCTTAACCTCAACAGGCGGATATATTACATCACTTTCTATTTGGTAATATCTTTTTATACGCTTCTGAACAACCTTAGAGATTGCAACCATCTTATCTACCCTTCGCGCAGCCCCCCTATCCCATCTTTTCCAAATATCTTCTAAAAAGCTATTCATGAACAAGGAGTAAAATTTAAAAAGACCCCTATTCACACCATTTAGTTGATTACTTTTTTTAAGAGATCGGCCCTGTTTGTCCCAAAAAAACTTTGTAGGTGACATACATATATTTATATGGGGTATATGTCCTCTACTGTATTTTGCAAAACCAATAGAGAGGGAAAGTATTGCATCATACTCTTTAAACTTAAAACTTCTGTATGCTAATGGCTGAAGTAATTGTAAGAAATATCTAAACTTAAACTTACCAGGGATATATTGCATAAAGGAAGTCTTAACCTCAACATTAGGGAAATATTTACTTACAAAATCCCTGTCACAAAACGCTGAATACAAAGTACTATTAGGAAATGCCTTAAGCATATCTCCTAAATGTTTCTCCGCACCACCATATTTATAAAGAGGATCACTAACTATCGCTATCCTATATCTTTTACTTTTCTCTTTCTGTGTCATATATCTTCTTAATATATTTTTCAAGATTATCTAGAAATATCTCTTCAGTAAATTCCCTAGCCCTATTAACAATCTCTGTAGGATTATACCCTCTATTGTCAAATTTCTTAAGTACATTAACCAATTCTTTCTCATTACTGAAAAAGTCTCCACAAATCCCTCTTGTAACTGTCTCTAATACACCACCCTCACTGTATGCTAAAACTGGTGTACCCTGAGCCATAGCTTCTACAGGAACTAAACCAAAATCTTCAATACCACAAAAGAGTAAAACCTCTGCCATATTATAAAAAACTCTTACCTCAGCATCATCTTTTAAAAACCCTAAAAACTTTACTAAAGGATTACCCTTAGCAACACTCTTAAGATATTTAATATCAGGACCCTCGCCAATGATAACTAGCTGTCTATTGTTCTCAATACACGCTCTAATTGCCCAATCAATCCTTTTATAATCATACAAACGTGATACAACCAAAACAAACTCTCCACGAATACCATACCTTTCTCTAACCTTACCCCTAGTCATATCAGAAATGCATTCAAAGCTCTCCTTTGATAGACCCGGGTATATGATGGTTGCCTCAACTCCATATCTTTTCTTAATTTTCTTTGCAATGTATTTAGAGTTAGCTGTCCAGTAATCTACTCTTTTAGAGATTGTAAAATCCCACATACGCATATATGTGTTTAGTAGTGTAGAGAAAGCTCTATACATTTTTTTTAATCTAGATGCCCTTACATTAAGTTCGTTATCCCAAAGACTTCTAGGTGGAGTCATTACCATTGCAATGTGGGATTGATCAATACCTGTAATTACTCCTCTTGCAGGACCAGCAGATATACTAATTACTAAGTCATATCCTCTTAAATCAAAACTTTCATACGCCAAAGGTGTAAGTATTTTTAAATGTCTGTAGAAACTTTTAGGTTTAGGAATTCTTTGTACAAAGCTAGTATGTACTTTCTGTTTAATATCACCGTATGCTTCACTGTTAAAAGCAATAGTGAAGATATCTGCATTAGGAAAAAGCTTAAGCATACTAAACATTTCCCTATCAGCCCCACCAAAGGAAATCATTTGATCAGCAATTATAGCAACCTTTTGGAAATTTCTTTCTCGCATTAAAGCTCTGGAAGACCCTCATCCCCCAAGTCATCAACCAGTGGGAAATCGTCATCCTCCTCCTTATCTAATTCTGCAACAATATCGTCTAAATCTGTTAGACCCTCTGGGGCAGAAGAGGTGGATTTTTCATCATCAGTATCATCATCAGGGAATATATCTCCTAATGAATCTACATCATCTACAATAGCGCCATCATTTAGTGAGTCATCATCTGCAAGCACTATTATATTTGGACTCTCATCTTCATCTACTGAAACATAGTCATCTTTCTTTAATGTACCATTCCCTACCTTCTCTTTTACCATTTGAAGAAATTCATCAGCATCATCTCCGAACTTCTCTACAACATCAATTACTCTCATAGGTTTAGAACAATCGGAACAGAGTTGGATATGCTCTGTTTCCTCACCACAATCAGGACAGGAGAAAAAAACTACATGAACGCTTTGCCTTTGAGTAACTACCTTCTTTATCTTTTCATTCTTTGCCATAATTATTATCCGATAAGTGATTACGTAATCTAGGATATTACAATTAAGAGAGATAGGTCAATAAACCCATAATAATACTATTCAAAATCAGGATAATGACACTTCTTATATTTCTTGCCACTACCACAAGGACATGGGTCATTACGCCCTATCTTAACACTTCTCTTAACTGTTTGCTGCTTACTTACATTCCCAGGCCTACTATCTGTTAAACTCTTTACATCTTCTTTTTCTGTTTGTATTGGTGCTTGAATAGGTCCTTGATTTCTTACAACCCTTACTTTGAAGAATCTAGTAACACTATTTTCATCTATACTTCTTAGCATTGTATCGAATAGTCTAAAGCCTTCATTCTTGTACTCTACTAATGGATCTCTCTGTGCAAGGTTACGTAAAGAGATACCCTCTCTTAGATCTTGCATATTATCTAAATGCTCCATCCAATATCTATCAATACCTTGAAGTATTAAAACCTTAGATAGCTCTTGCATAGGGGCAACCCCTATCGTATATATATGCTCTATGTAAGAGATTAATATTAACCTCTTTATCTCTTTTGTCTTCTCTGTTGTACTCTTACCTTCCAATGATCTAAAAAACTCAATACTGTTTTTAAATGAGAGATCTTTTACACTCTTCTCGAATATTTCCTCCGTTATTAAATTCTTTAATTGAATATACAGGTTCCTCTCCTCCACGTTATCAATCTCCATATCATCCTCTAGTTGAGATTCAACAAGGAAGTCTACATACTCTAAGAGTTTCTTTAATATTGAAATATCTAAGGGATTTAATACAAACTTAAGACCCTCTAGCTCTGGGATTTCCCATGACTCCTCTCTTGTAACAGCGAAACCGTCCAAAGTGTCCTGTAACTGCTCTACATCAATATCTAATGTATACTTAATATCATCTTTAAGAGAGAGATCTTTCTCATCAATATCTTCTTTAGTAATCTGTAATATCTTAGCTCTAAGGTCGTATATTATATTTCTCTGTTTGTTTAATACATCATCATACTCAACAAGTCTTTTACGGATATCATAGTTTTGAGATTCTACTTTCTTCTGTGCATTCTCAATTGTTCTACCTAATATACCCATTGATATTGGCATATCATCATCTAAACCTGCTTGAGACATAACGGCTTGCATTTTATCTCCACCAAAGAGTCTCATTAGTTCATCTTCAAAGGATGCATAGAACTTAGATTCACCAGGATCTCCCTGTCTTCCTGCTCTACCTCTTAGCTGGTTATCAATTCTTCTTGATTCATGTCTTTCAGATCCGATGATGTACAAACCTCCTAACTCTTTAACACCCTCTCCTAGAGCGATGTCTGTACCTCTACCTGCCATATTAGTAGCTATTGTAACCGCTCCCTTTTGACCTGCATTTGAGACGATCTTAGCCTCTCTCTCGTGCTGTTTAGCATTTAAGACCTCATGGGTAACCCCTTCCTTAGAAAGCATCATAGAGAGGAGCTCAGACTTCTCTACAGATGTAGTACCTACAAGTATTGGTTGACCTTTAGCATGATGCTCTTTAATATCCTCAACTATGGCTCTAAACTTACCCTCCATTGTCCTATACACAACATCATTGATATCTTTCCTTACAACCGGCCTATTAGTAGGAACAACGATTGTGTCCAGACCATATATACTAGAAAACTCCTCAGCCTCAGTAAGTGCAGTACCTGTCATACCAGAAAGATATGAGTACAATCTGAAGTAGTTCTGTAAAGTAATAGTGGCCATAGTTTTACTCTCACGCTTAACCTCTACACCCTCTTTAGCTTCAATAGCTTGATGTAAACCTTCACTGTATCTTCTTCCTGCTAATGCCCTTCCTGTAAACTCATCAACAATTAATATCTCTCCATCCCTTACCATATACTCATCGTCTAGTTTGTAAAGCTCTTTTGCTTTAAGTGCATTGTCTAAATGATATGTTAACTGTGCATTCTCATACACATTCTTAACCTTTAACATCTTCTCAACAGCATCAATACCCTCATCAGAGAGAGATACAGAGTTAGTTTTCTCATCTACAGAGTAATGTTTCTCCTTTTGCAAAGATTTTACTAAGTTAGCAAACTGTACATACATCTCATTAGATGCCTGTGCACTAGTAGAAATGATTAAAGGAGTTCTAGCTTCATCAATTAAAATGGAGTCAGCCTCATCAACGATAGCAAAATATTTAGGACCCTGAACTCTCTCATCTAAATTAGAGACCATATTGTCTCTTAGGTAATCAAAACCGTACTCATTGTTAGTACCGTATACTACATCACACTCATATGCCTCTTTCTTACTACACTCAATTAGATTAACCCCACTCATATGATCATATTTAAGCCTACCTGCTTCCTTTGCCTTCTTCTCTCTCTCTTTGATTAGCTCTTTACCCTCACTTCCCTTAATCTTCAATACTTCTTCATCAGAGATATATTTAAACTGAGCTCCAGAGTTAATAGCGGATACACTCATACCTAAGCTATTAAGTATGTGTCCTGTCCACTCTGCATCTCTTCTTGCTAAGTAATCATTTACAGTAACTAAGTGTGCACCTCTACCTGTTAGCGCATACAGGTAAAGAGGCATATTAGCTGCTAATGTTTTACCCTCACCAGTGAATAGCTCTGCCACTTTATTATCAAAAAGTACATACCCTGCCATTGCCTGAACATCAAAATGTCTATGATTAGCAATCCTACTTGATGCTTCTCTTACTACTGCAAAAGCTTCAGGTAAGATTTCTCTTAATACCTTCTTCTCATCCTCTAACCTTCTTTTTAACTCCTCTTTGTTTAACTCATTAAACTCATCTCTAGCCTTCTGTATATCTACATTAAGTATCTTTCTAAACTCATCTGTCTTATCTTTTAACTGCTCATCAGAGAGCTTTTTAATATCCTCTTCAAAGGAATTAATTTCATCTACTACTAACTGAATCTTTTTTAGTTGTTTCTCATTAGAGTCAAAGAGACTCTCAAGTATTTTTATCATAGCTATCGATTATATCAATATTTCACCTTAGTACAAATATATTCTTTTAAAGATTTGTTAATTTAAAGATGTAACAATATATATATGATATCTCTTCTTCTAACAGCACTACTCACACTACAGTATCCAACATATTCACAACTACCACTTAAAACAGAGTGGGAATCATTAGGGGAGGATATTGAGTATGAGCTTCAGTACTCTTACAGAGAGGATTTTAAATATATTGAGATATCACATTGGCCAACAACGAACACATATGAATATACAAATCATCTTGAAGAGAGGTTTTACTGCAGAAGGTTAAGATACAGATATATTGGTCAGGAGGAATATCACTACAAGAACTTAGATTGCTTTTACTTTGATAGTACATATGTACCACCCCCAGAAGATATTCCAGAAGAAATACCTGAACTACCAATACCTCCAGAGATACCAATAGAGGAGGAAACATCTATATACAATTCTGATCCTGGCCCTATCCCTTCACCCTTGCCTCCAGTAATCTTTGATGAAAGAGATTCTCTACCAATATATTCTACTGTACTTGGAGTTTCTGATTCTAAAGAGAAGAAATGTAAGATATCGATATTAAAAAGAGAAAGTTATGAAATATTAGATTGGAATTGTGATCTCTCTTTAAATATAAACAGAAGTGAGTATACAAATTGGAGTACATATTACTCAATATTAGTAGAAGGCCAGTACTCTAAACAGATATTAGCAGATGTACACATATATGAATGTACACCGTTTAACCCTTTTGATATTAAAACTTGGGGAAGATGTAAGTTAAGAGAAATTGAAAGTAAGCAGAGAGAGCTCTTACCAATATATTCAGGATATATACAGGTAGATGGTAAAGCTCAAAGTAACACTTCATTTATATTTAAATCAAACTCCTTCTTAGTTACAACTAACATGAGAGAAGATATGTCAAAAAAGAAAGTTAAATTTATTTTAAATACATATATCTCTTTAAAGAGTAAAGAGTGGATAGATGTACAGTATACAGCTGTAAAAGATCTAGACTTAAAAGAGGTTAAGGTAGAGAAGAAACCATTCTCATTCCCATTAGATAGGTATATTGGTGTTACACAGTGGTATGGATGTACAAAGTATCAATGTCCTCACAAAGGTATAGATTTTGGAGCTAGATTAAACAGAGTAGTAAGTGTATCTGATGGTACTGTCGTAAACAGTGGATATGATAGGTATGGTGGAGAGTGTAATCAAGGAGGTAACTTTGTAATATTGAAACATACAAACGGTATGTACTCTACATACTTTCATTTAGATTCATACAGTGTAAGGGTTGGTGATACGGTTAAGAAAGGACAAACCATTGGTATTACAGGTAACAGTGGTAAATGGAACTGTCAGAATTTAGGATATCATTTACACTTTGAAACTAGAAAAAGCTCTAGCTCTTCTACACATAGTGATCCTGTTAAATACATTGATATAGATTGGAATATGATTCCTACACTTGGTAAAGAGATATATCCTAATAGGTTAAGTGGGGAGAACCCTCATCCTAATTTTTAATATTAATATATGCTAAAAAATATCCTTTTTCTTCTACTCTCTCTACTTCTTACAAAAGAGAATCTTGAATTTGAATATGTAATTCAAACAGAGAGTACACCCTTAAATATATATTGGATATCGCAAGACAATATTTTACTTTCATATTTAAATGAAGCAGAAATTTTTAATTTAGAAAATAGAGTAAGAAACAAACTAGATGATTGTGAGAGTTGTATATATGGATATGACAAAGAGATCTTGAGATGTGAGTATACTCATAGAGAGATTAAGAGTATGCAAGAGTTTAGTACTACGGTATCTATATTTGATTCTAAAGAGAATTTAATATTTAAAAAAGATATCTTCCCTACTGTAATACCAATTACCTGTACAAAGGATTACATACTGTTAAAAAATGCTTACTCTTTCTTAGAACAAAAAACATATTACTTAGATATACAGAAGAGTGAATTAAAAGAGTTTGAGAGAGAAAGAAAGGACCTCGCTATTAACAGCTTACCCCCTTACAAGAATATTTCTATAGGTAAAGAGAGAGTAATATTACTTACAGAAGAGAATTTACTTACGGTATACAGGAGGGTAAAATAGTGATACAATACTAATACAGTAATATTAGAGTATTAAGAATATGGCAAAACCAATGAAAGTAAAACAGATTCCTTTTCCTGAAAAATTAATAGAAAGAGCAGAGAAAAGGAGAAAAGAAATGGGTATTGGATTCCCAGAGTATATTAGACATCTTGTTTTAAATGATGTTGAGAAAGAACCACCTCTTACAGATCAAGAGGAGGAAAATATCGCTATGAGTTTAAGAGATTTTGCTGAGGGTAGGTATACAGTTTTGAAGAATAAAGAAGATATTAGAAAACATTTTAAGAAAGTCTTAAAAGATAAGGATGATTTACAAAACATACACAAGTAAACATTATGACAGAGTGTATAGAAAGTTAGCGAAAAGAAACCCAAAATTAAATGAACAGATTCTTAAAGTAGTAGAACAGTTAGAATTAAATCCTTTTAAAGTAGCACTAAAAACACACTCTGTTAGTAGCAGGGTATGTAAAGAGGCCTACTCTTCAAGTGTAACAAAAGATATAAGAATAATATGGATATTTGATAAAGAGAAAAAAGCAATACTTCTTCTTAGTATTGGAGGACACTCAGGATCTAATAAAGTGTATAAACACAGAATATCAATATCTCTTTAACTTACGATAGTAGACAATATACAGCACTACTAATGATATAGATTGGAGTATTAATGTAACCCAAACAATACCTACATACCCATATATCTTTATTACAACCAAGTTTAAAGTAACATTCAAAATACCTACAACTACATTCTCTATTGCTAGATACTTTGCATGACCAGTAGAGGTAATTAATCCTGTATTAATAACTACAACGGGAATAGCTTTAGCAGATGTCAATGCAACAGGTAAGAGTAATGATAGTAATATGTCATTAGAGTATTGAGGAAACAGTAGATCTATACCAAACATAGTAAGAAGCATAGAGAGAGGGATAAAGAGGATTGCTAACCCAAAGAAATACAGTAAAGATCTCTTAAATAACCCTCTAACACTCTCATATCTTTTTAAAGAAAACATCTCTACTACATTAGGAGCAAGTACTTGTCCAAGAACAGTAAAAGGTATTAGGTATATCATAAAGATCTTGTTTAGAAGCTCATATACAGCTATCTCCTCAAACAGGTTGTACATCCCTAATATTAAGATATTTACCTTAGAGATTAAGAAATATCCTAAAGTAGCAATACCAAAATATATAGAGTAAGTACCAATATCCTTAAGTACCTTCCTATCTATCCTAAACTCAAAACCTCTATGAAACAGTAGTAATATTAATGCATATATTGAAAAGAATATTACCTGTGTAAGAATAGCCCCTACTAATCCATATGTTGTTACAAGAAAGTATGAAAAGAATATTCCTAATATTCCTGTACATATAGATACAATCGCCAATATCTTAAATCTCTTTAAACCCCTATATATACCATCTAGAAGAGAAGTTAATGGATATATGAATACAAATGGTAGGGCATAGTAAAGATAAATGTAATACTCTGGGAATATCTTCTGTCCAAATATCAGTAAAAGAAGTATTACAGTAAATGAAAGAGTGAATATTATTAATCCTGAATTAAATAGTACTCTACCTACCTTCTCCTTACTAATAGTATTGTACTGAGCAACATACTTTGATGTAGCTGTAGATATACCAAAATCAGCGAATGCAATTATCAAAAATAATGCAGAGGACATGTAATTGTATATACCCATATCTCCCTTAGTAAGAAAGTATGTAGCAATGAAAAACATCAGTGCACTACTACCCTGTTTACTTAGTATTTGAATTAATCTCCATACAAAGGATGAGGATAGCTCTCTGTTATTTCTATACTTACTAATGAGAATCTCTTTAATATTCATTCACCAATTCTATTTCTTTAAACCAAGCTTTTCAAACATATTAGTAGAATCAATACTTTCTATCTTTTGATTTCTGTATATGGGAAGAGTAATTGTAAATCTACTACCCCTATCTAATTCACTATCAACATTAATCTCACCACCCATTAATCTTACTAATCCAAAGGTTACATACAAACCTAAACCAGTACCACCAGGTCTTACAATCTCTGAGCCTAGATAGTTATTAATTCTATAGAACTTACCACCTAGCTTTGATATATCTTCTTGAGGTATTCCCTTACCAGTATCTGCAACGCATATTTTTACAAAATCGTTATCATACTCCGTAGAGATTAAAACTCTTCCTTCATGAGTATATTTAATTGCATTACTAATTAGATTATTAAGTATCTCTATTACCCTTACTCTATCTGCATATACATATGGGGTACTGTTATCTACTTGTGAAAGAAGTTTAATACCTTTCTCCTGTGCCTCTATACCATGGCCATCAACAACCATTTCAATTTCTGATTTAATATCTACCTTACTATGCCTAATCTCAACCTTATTACCCTCTAATTTAGCAGATGTAAGTAATGTGTTTATTAACCCTATCTCTGTATCTATGGAAGATTTTACCCTACCTAAGTATTTCTTAAACTCTTCAGGGTTACTGTCGATATATTTTTCAAGAAACTCTACATTTAATTTCGCAACAGTAGCAGGAGTACGTAACTCATGACCCATTATATCTATCATATCTGCTTCTTTTCTTCTAGCTTCTTCTAATTCCTGAATCTTTATCTGTAATTCCTTTGTCTGTTCATTTACCCTCTCACGCAAAGATCTATTAAACAGCTGAACCTCTTGATACAAAACAGCTCTACCTATTGAAACACTAACACTGTCCGATATTTTCTCAACCAACTCTATATCTTCAATACTAAGAGGATATTTATCTACTCTATATCCTAGCAGTAACACACCATCAAATTGAGTTCTACTATTAAATGGAATTACTGTTGAAATCTCTGACTCCCCAAAAGAACCTATTACCTCCTGTAACCTTTTATCTAAGCCAGACTCCTCCAGTATCATCTTTCTCTTAAACTCATCTGAAACTAAAACTTTCTCTAAAGATACATCACTCCAATTACGTACTATCTGAAGTAAATACTCTGGAGATATCTCCTTAAAATCATCTAAATATTTATACCTTATTGAGTAGTCACCCTTATCAAAAAGCATTATACCAACCCTCTCTATCATGAATAGCTGCTTAATTGTTCTTTTAACATTAATTGCTATCCTATCTATTGTTAATTCAATATTACTTACCTGCATAAAGTTGTTAAGTATCTCATCTCTATTTCTTTTATCTTTAGAAAATATGTTTAAGAAAAGATTAACCAAAGGTCTATATATGAATTGATATATACCTATAGCTATGGCAGTAAAGATAGCAATATTAAGATATCTGTTATTTAGGTCAGTACTAAAAAGCTGTTCATATGAATCTACAAAGAAAAGTATCCCTAAGATTGCATATATAAGGGTTAGGACGGAAAAAAAAGAGTTTCTTAGTACTACCTTAATAGTTAAAAATCTATTCTTAAGGATAGAGTATGCAAGGGCTATAGAAAAAGGTATTGCAAAGAGAGGACCGTATACAAAATACTTCGTCTCTCCTGTTAGTAAAGGAATACCATAATCAACAACAACTAGAGGAATCATCATGAGCAAAGCTCCTAATATATAGAAGTGGACTTGTGCTTTCTCATACCCTATAAATTTTCTACTCTTTAGGAAAAAGTATGTACCTATTAGTAAAATACCCAGAATGTTTGGGAGTGTATATACAAGATATCCAGGACCCATCTTGGCTATAGAGATATATTCCTTAGAGAAGTGTATAGCGGAGATTACTACAGAATTCTCAATCATTAATACATAGAAACTTGGCACAAGAAATATTAATATTGGAATAGCATAGGACCAAAAACCACTTTTTACTTTCTTTGGGAAGAAATATGCAAACATTAACTGTGCAATTAACATTCCATATGAGGAAAGATATACAATCTTTAACCATACATCTGGTTTTAGTATTACTGGATTATTATAAAAGAATGTAAAAAGAGCCCACAAAGCTATAGAGAAGACACTAATAGCATATACTACATTATTTGCTCTCTTAGGATTTTTAAAATATACAATTACTCCTAATACAATATTTAGGAATACAATAAATAGTGTGATTATTCCTATCGCATTAATGGGCATATTTCTTATAGGAATACTTGAATTTAATCTTACTTAACTAATATTCTAGAAGTTCGTAGAACTAATGGATCTTGCTCTTTACATAAACGCATCATAGTACCACCATCTACACTCTCCTTACCATTAGAATACATATCTTGACCTACCTGTGTCCATCCATACTTCTCAAATTCTAGTGGTCTTTCCAGTACCTGCACCTGTTTGCCCTCTGCTTGAAGAGAGGCTACTATACTGTTGTGGTAATCAAAGGGTGTAGTTTCAACCGACTTATTTACCTTAGAGAGCTCTGTTGCAGATTTAATTGCAGCCATTACCTCTTTAAACCTTACCCTATTCTCTGTAAGTAGTTTACCTAACCATGTATACATTCTAGCAGCACCATCAGAAACAACACCATTAATTAATATCATACCGTTACTCTTATCTGTTTTAAAGCTATAGCTATGAGGGTATCCATAGGGGGCCTCATACTTACTCTTTTTAGCATACTCCTTTCTTAAGTCTCTAAACTTAGAATCTATAATTTGTGTTAAGTGATAGAACTTAGGAATCTCTACTTTAATATGTGAATCTAAACCTAAAGACCCAATATACAAGCCATCTTTACCTACATTATGAGAAATATTAGATATTAGCTCCCTTGTGAATTCAGGACTAACATACTGCAGTCCGTTATCAAGCACTAAGGCATCATACCTTACATTTAACTCTTCTTCTTCCTGAGATGCTCTAAGTGCATCCTCTACCTGCAAAACAATAGTTCTATCTTTATTATACAGCTCTCTTGGAATAGGACCTTTAACAATATGAATCTCATATCTATCACTCTCAGGTAGTAGCTCATTCCAAACAGAGAAATTTAAAGCAGCCACTGCTATAGAGTCTGCTGCTATATCTGAAGCTATTAAATTAACAACAGTCCCTGATTCATACAATCTAGTTATTAAGCTCTTATCTGCAACAGATGCACCACAGAAAAAGGATCTAATGTTTATAATCTTGGAAGGCTCTTTCTCTTTTAATGACTTAAGATGCTTTGCTATCTCATCTGTATACTCTAATATTGGCTCTATTGTATCTGTAACCATTACCCTTCTAAGTACACCCATTACATACGGTTCATCATTAGAGTCCACTTTCCATGGATCTATCTGAAAGCCTGCCTTTGACATGTCTTTCTTTAACTCTGTTGAGGTTGTAGCTATTAACTGCGATGTTTTAGGAGACATTGTATATGGATAATTAGGACCAATATTTCTACGAAAATCTTCATCCCATGCCTTGTCATGTTCGTAACATTCTTGTGTAAGTAAAGGATCTACTCTTACTACAAAACTAGAATATCCGGATTCAAACTCTTTCTTTTCTAAACTTACAATACCATTCTCTTCTTGTTCACTAATATGTGATGTTTCGTTCTCCATGGATTATTTATTTAATTTAAAATATCTGCATTTTACTTTACTTCCTTCTATATGTATAGCTTTTTAGATAGTATTAAAAACCCTAAGAGTTTCATCTACGGCCTTTTCCCAAGAGAAATCTTTAGCCCTATCAAAACCCTTAGAAACAAGAGACTCTCTTAGTTCACTATCCGTATATATCGAATACATAGCACTACCTACTTCCTTAGCATTAAGACCATCAACAAGAATACCTGTATCCTTAACAACCTCAGGATAGCAGGAACCATTATGAGCAATAACTGGAGTACCTGATCTCATAGCTTCTACAAGTGCTATTCCAAAGCCCTCATACAAAGAAAGGTGAATGAAAGCAAGGGAGTTAGAAAGGAGAGGCTTAGTATGTACATCTTCATAAAAGCCTGTATATATGACATTCTCTTTTAATCCTAAACACTCTATCTTGCTCTTAAACTTACTTACTCTTTTATCTACTTCCTTAGTAAAATTCTTACCAGCAATTACTAAATACGGTGCTTTCCTATCATGCTTTACCTTAGTAAGAAACTCCCTATACCCTTTAACAACCCCCTCTGAGTTTTTATTCATACTAGGTGTACCACCCATATATATGAAATATCCTCTCTCTTTATAATCTCTTGGTAATTTACTATCCCATCCTCCAATATTCCCATCCTCTTTAATCTCTCCATCTAAATATATTGTATGTATATTCTCC
>JBBADY010000009.1:0-17869 GCA_041656215.1 Candidatus Dojkabacteria bacterium
ATAAACAAGAGCTTTTAACTCACTCCCTCTTATTTATATATTGATATAAGGTCGGCTATTTAGTAATCCATGATATAATAAGGATTGCTATGGATAAAGACACAATAAAAATAAAGGGTGCTAGAGAGCACAATCTAAAGAATATATCTCTAGAGATACCTAAAAACAAATTAATAGTATTTACAGGTGTATCAGGCAGTGGTAAATCCTCTCTTGCATTTGATACTCTCTATGCAGAGGGTCAAAGAAGATATGTTGAGAGTCTCTCTTCATACGCTAGACAGTTTCTAGGTTTAATGCATAAGCCAGACGTTGACTCTATCACAGGTTTGTCTCCTGCAATCTCAATTGATCAAAAAACTACTAGTAGCAATCCAAGATCCACAGTAGGTACCATTACTGAAATATATGGATACCTCAGATTACTCTTTGGTCATATAGGGAAATCATACTGTCCAAACTGTGGAACATTAATTTCCTCCCAAAGTATTCAAGAGATATCAGAACAGATAGTAAAAAAGATTAGTAAAAAGGATACAAGATTTCAGATACTTTCTCCTTTAGTAAAGGGAAGAAAGGGTGAATACAAGGCACTGCTTGCCAAATTACTAACAAAAGGATTTGCTCGAGTAGTCATAGATGGTAATCTTTACCACCTAGATGATATTGAAAATCTTAATTTAGACTCTAATGTTAAACATAGTATAGATTTAATCGTTGACAGACTCGACACTCAAATGCTAAAAGAGAACAAAGAGTCTTTCTCTAAACGACTTATCGACTCTATAGAGTTAGCAACCTCCCTCTCAGATGGAGAGGTAAAATTAAAAATAGATGAGGAAGAGTTCTTCTTTTCAGAGAAAAATACCTGTTTTAAATGCCAAATATCATATCCTAAGATTACACCAGCCTCCTTCTCTTTTAACTCTCCAGAAGGTGCATGTCAAAAATGTACTGGTCTAGGTATAATCAATGAAATAGAGGTAGAGGGAACATATAATCCAGAGTTAACTATAGATGAGGGTGGGATATTCCCATGGGGAAACAGAACTACAAAAGATTCATGGACTAAGAGAGTTTTAGATAGTGTAGCTAAAGCACATAACTTTGATTTAAAAACCCCTCTTAAGAACTACCCTAAAGAAATCTTCGACCTAATCTTCTTTGGGAAAGGGACTAAACCTTACTACAAAATAAGGTATACAAATAGATTTGGTATAGAGAGAACGTATGAAGTACAGTATGAGGGTGTTGTGAATGAATTAGAGAGACTTTATAAAGAAACAGACTCTGAGTTTAAGCGCTCCGGTATAGAGAAATATATGATAGAGAAAGTATGTGATGTATGTAATGGTAACAGATTAAAGCCTTACTCACTAGGTGTAAAGGTAGGTAACTACAACATTATCCAAATGACTGATCTCTCTATAGCTCGCTTAAAGACATATTTAAGAAATCTTAAGTTAGAGGGTAATAGTAAAGAAATAGCGAAGCCGATATTAAAAGAGATAGGTAGTAGATTAGAGTTTCTTTCTAATGTAGGTTTAACATATATAACCCTTTCTAGGAAAGCGAATACTCTCTCTGGTGGAGAGTCACAAAGAATTAGATTAGCATCACAGATTGGTACTGGGCTCTCAGGAGTGCTGTATGTACTAGATGAACCTTCAATAGGGTTACACCCAAGAGATGTAGACAAGCTGCTTACCTCTATAGAATCTTTAAGAGATGGTGGTAACACCGTTGTAGTTGTAGAGCATGATGAAGAGACAATAGATAGGGCTAATTGGATTGTAGATATTGGTCCAGGAGCTGGAGAGAAAGGTGGAGAGATAGTTGCTCAGGGAGATCTAAATACAATCAAGCACTCCAAGTCTTTGACTGCTAAGTACTTAAGGAAAGAGCTTACTGTAGGGCAGAAGCTAACTACTCCCCTACCCCTTGATTACAGTAACTCAGAGAAGATTTCAATATGTAATGTTACAACTCATAACTTAAAAGATGTTAATTTAGAGATACCACTTAATACATTAACATGTATCACAGGAGTCTCTGGTAGTGGTAAATCCTCTTTAATTAACGACACCCTATACCCTGCCCTTATGAATAGAAAGATGCATGGCAAGCAGATAGAGGGGGAATACAGTGATATAGAGGGGATTAATAGTGTAGATAAGGTAATCGGTATTGATCAGAAGCCAATAGGAAAGACCCCTAGATCAAATCCTGCTACATATACAGGTATATTTACATACATAAGGGATATCTTTGCACAAACTAAAGAGGCTAGAACAAGAGGATATAAGGCTGGTAGATTTAGTTTTAATGTAAAGGGTGGTAGATGCGAGAAGTGTAGAGGAGATGGGCAAATTAAGGTAGAAATGCAATTCCTACCAGATATGTACATACTATGTGATGAATGTAATGGAAAAAGGTATAACAGTGATGCTTTAAGTATTGATTATAAAGGTAAAAACATCTCTGATATACTAGATATGACTGTAGATAGCGCCTTACAGTTCTTTAAAGATATACCATCTCTTAAAAATAAATTAAGTATCCTACAAGAGGTTGGGCTAGGATACATACGTCTTGGACAATCTGCACTTACTCTCTCTGGTGGAGAATCCCAAAGAATTAAGTTAGCCAAAGAGCTCTCAAAGCAAACTAGAGGACACACGTTATATATTCTTGATGAACCTACTACAGGACTACACTTCTATGACATAGACAAACTATTAATTCTATTAAAGAAATTAGTAAGTAAGGGTAACACTGTAATTGTAATTGAACATAACTTGGATATAATCAAATTTGCAGATTGGATTGTTGATTTAGGACCAGAGGGTGGAGATAAAGGTGGATATATTATAGCCCAAGGAAGTGTTGATGATATAAAGGAGAATGAAAGAAGCTGGACTGGTAAATGGTTAAAGAAGAAGCTAGGATAAAGAGTAAAGGGTATCAATAGCTCTACTACAGTAGCTATCAATGTCTACTAATTCCTCACTTGTGAGAACCTTCCATGGCTCTATATCATCTTTATATGCCTGATCTAATCTTTCCATACTCTTCATATACCCTTCATCCTCTATTTGATGAATATCGTAACTCTCATATGCCACTTTCTGAACCTCTCTAGCCCAATCATATGCACTGTATACATCTTTTCTTGATCTAAATTGTCTAAATGAGAAAAACGCATTAGGATCTACATCAGAATCTCTGAGTATTTTTTCTAAATATAGAAGGTGGTTATCTTTTTGAAATACCCTTATTCTCCAACCATGAGAAAGAGCAACTCTAATAATATCAAAACTGTACACCAATGCTTCTCTCTCTTTCTTTTCAATAAATTTTCTCTCTACCTCTTCTCTCTCCATATTAGGTTCTCTAATATTTTACTACTGATATTATATCTTAAATATTTACTATAATCTATTAAGTGAAACTTCTGGGAGATAAACAGGACCTCACTCTCTTAGTACAAACGTACAGGACTTGTGTAAAGAAAGAGTACATTTAGAAATACGACTAAGTATAGATATACAGCCTATACTGTTCAAATATTAGGTATGTGAAGTATACGTATTAGGATCAAAGTGTAAAATTCACTCTGCTCTATTTTTCATCTGGTTTCACTAATAAGGGATAGCAAATACCCACTCTTCATGTGCCTGCTTACCGCAGTAAATACATTTACCCTCTCTCTTGCCAGAGTAGTATCTTGTGGTAGCCTTACTGTCATACTTAACACCTTCTTCACACTTTAACTCTCCACACCAAAGTGCCTTAACAAAGCCCTTTTTATCTTTCAGTAATGCCTTAAATTCATCATATGAATCTACAGTATGAGTACCCTGTTTCAATATTTCAGAGGATCTATTAAGTAAGTTATTTTGGATATCCTCTAAAACAACAAGTACTCTACTCCCTACTTCTCCTTTATCTACAGCTTCTTTCTCGCCTGTATCTCTTCTCACAAGTATGAGCTTACCCTCGTCAATATCTCTTTTCCCAATTTCTATTCTAATGGGTACACCCTTCTTCTCCCACTCATTGAACTTAAAACCAGGAGATTGGTAATCTCTACTATCGAGCTCTATGCCATCTACTAACTTCTCTAAGCTCTCTACAACCTCTTCACAGTATTTTATTACTTCCTCTTTACTCTCATCTGTATATATTGGAACGACTACAACTTTTATAGGTGCAATTCTAGGTGGTAAAATGAGTCCTAAATCATCACTATGAGACATCACTATCGCCCCTATCATTCTTGTACTTACACCCCAACTTGTTTGCCACGGCTGTTTACTCTCTCCATCTTTATCTGTAAAAGATATACCAAATGCTTTAGCAAAGTTCTGTCCTAAATCATGTGATGTACCAAATTGAAGTGCTTTACCATCCTGCATAAGTGCTTCTACACCGTATGTGTTAATAGCGCCTGCAAATTTCTCAGACTCCGACTTCCTTCCTGTATATACATCTAAGGCAAGTACCTCTTTTGCGAACTGTACATACATATCTAGCGCTCTAAGAACCTCTCTTTCGGACTCTTCTTTTGTAGCATGTACTGTATGACCCTCTTGCCAAAGAAATTCTGTAGTACGAAGAAACGGTCTAGTTCTTTTCTCCCACCTTACAATATTTGCCCACTGATTTATCTTTAATGGGAGATCTCTCCAAGATGATATCCATCTAGAGAAGGTGTCATACATAATGGTTTCTGATGTTGGTCTTACAATCAACTCCTCTTCTAGTTTAGCATCAGAATCAACTACTACACCCTTTCCATCTTCAGACTCTTTCAATCTGTAATGGGTTACAATGGCACACTCCTTTGCAAAGCCTTTAATATGGCTAGCCTCTTTAGAAAAGAATGATTTAGGTATGAAAAGTGGAAAGTATGCATTCTTAGCACCAGTAGCTTTAATACGTTTATCCAACTCTCTTTGCATATTCTCCCATATTGCATAACCGTAAGGTTTAATAACCATACAGCCACGTACAGAGGAGTTCTCAGCTAACTGAGCTTTCTCTACAATATCTAAATACCATTTAGAAAAGCTTTCACTTCTTGGTGTAATACCCTTATTTGACATAATGAGTGTATTTTACACTAAATTAATAAACAATTCTTGGATCAAATCCCCAATGCTGCGCTGCTTTAGCTAATGCAGATTCAGGATGCTGTACAATCCACTCCTTTATATCCTCTCTCTCCATAGCCAAATCTCTTGCTTGAACCATAGCTTCTACACCTGCTTCAATACCCCATGGGTGACCAAGAGTTCCTCCACCTGCTTGGATAATTAGATCTTCACCTAGCTGGGTAATAGAGTCACCAATTGTTCCTGCATGTAAGCCTCCTGACGCTGTATGCCAAACACCTTTCATACCATACCAATTCTGTCCTAATGTAATATGACTCTCTGGTGTGACATCTAACTGTAAAGCCTGTTGAATTAGTATAGGTTCTTCATAGTTTTCCATCTTTGTTTTAGGAGCACCACCATGTAGTGAATCTACACCTAAGAGTCTCATTATCTTTGCAATTACAACCATAGACATAGAGAAGTCTAATATTTCTCCCATATCATGTACCCCAGGACCTGATTCTCTGTCCAGTAACCCATGCATAGCTCTATGAGCATGAATTGCTAGTCCAGGGCTATGCTTTCTCATTGTTTGAACTGCAGTAAAACCTGTTGTTACTACATCCATCATCATCCATCTACCACCCTCTTTCTTTATTAGCTCTGCTCTCTCTTGCATAATATCCATATCGGAGTGAGTAACATTACATAGGTAGAACTTCTTCTTACCTGTCTTCTTTTCAATATCTCTTTGTACTGCATGTACTCTCTTACACCTATCTTCAAACTTATTAAAGTAAAGGCTTGTTAAATTCTCATCATCCTTTATACCTTGATACTCACCATTAGCAGCAGTAAAAAGTATCTTAGCTAACTCAGCCTGCTCTTTTGCAGTCCTACCTACCTTAGGTTTAGGTACTGTACAAAGCATTGGGCCCCTCTCTATGCCCATGAACTCTCTTACACCACTGATACCAAACTGAGGTCCAGGAAAACTCTTTACAAGGCTCTCAGGAAATCTTACATCTATTAATCTAAAAGCCTTGAGCATCTTCATACCATCGATATTTCCAACAATACCTGCCAATATACCTGCCATATTGCCCTCTTCGAAGATCTCTTTCTTATATGCTATCTTAAAGGTTTTAGTTTTAGGATCTAAGTCGTATGCTATAGCTCTGAGCTTGTTTGCTAGCTTTACACCAGAGTTTTTACCAGAGTATACCTCTGTCCATGTACCCGTTGAGCTTTCAGCAGCACAGCTAGCCGCAGCATCTTCAAACCTATCATCAGGTATTCCATCGGCTAACTCTATGTCTAGGTATGTAATAACGTAGTCCTTATCTGGATTTTTAGGTTTCCAACCTTTTGGAGCAAGAAAATCAAATTGAACAGCCATGAGCAGTAAATATTAAATTTATCTATTCTCTTTATATTCTATATTAAATCTCTCCATATGTTCAATCTTTTCTATATACTTATCACAAACTCCCTCTACACCCTCAAAATTCTCTATACTTTCTACCATCCAATCCTTATTCTTCTCTTCTTCTAATATCTCTTTAATACCTTTATTTATCTCCTCCCCCTCTTCACTCATATCTGTAATGATAACTCCAGCTACTTTAAGCTGTTTTAATGTACCAAAGAAATCTCTAAACCACCCTATTGGGAAATTTAAAGAAAGATTAGGTGTAATCTCCCTACTTAGAATGATTAAAGGTACTTTCCTATCCTCTAAACACTCTAAGGAGGAGTATATTAAGAAAGTTCTAATGGAGAGATCTAATCTCTCAAAGTATGAGACTGGATAGTCAGTATCAAAATGAAAGAACTTCTTTCTCCACTCCATATATGCAGCTGTGTTATATCTAGCAGGTAGTATTGGTCTAAATTTTGATAACTCCTTTTTATTACCCATTCTTTATCTCACCTCCTTGCTCTCTACTATCAATACTGCTTAAGAACTTATTGCACACTCTAGATATCTCCATACTGTTAAAGTTTTCTAATACAGGATTTAACTCTCTCTCTATATACCAAGTATGATTCTCTTCTTCTAAGACTTCAGACCATTTCTCTAACTGTAAACCGTAGAAGGGGCTAGTAGGAAAAAGAATACCACCGGGATCCTTAAGAGATTCACTTAATGCAAAGAGTATTAGAGATCCACTCTCTGATTCATTCGTACCAAAGTACTCATTTAGAAATATTACAGGGAGTTTTCCCTGTTCATGTGCCTCTTTTGCAGCTAAGAGTGTTCTCTCACGGTACTGCTTTTTACTTATAACTAAAGGTTGTACTCCTAACTCTCCTAAAGTTTTCCTTATCATTAATATCTTCCCTATATTATTATCTACAATGATAAAGGTTAGTTTTTCATTTAAGTCATTACTGTTCATATCTACTCTGAGATGTTATTTAAAAATATATATGAAGGGTTGTTAGAAACAGTATTTATATACTTTCAGAATATCATATATTTGCTAGCAATACTATGGGGTCATACTGTGGCAGAGTAAGGAGATACTGTATACAAAAAGTGCTAAGAAAGTAATATGTTATATGGTAATGTTCCACACCTTACCTATACCTACTGTAGTACTTAAGATGTAGCACTTGGCAAGAAGCGTGCAACAATTTAAAGAGTTTAGTATGTACAAAAACTTTAGAAAGTTCTTAAATATGAAATCAGATGCCGGTATAGAAGTGCAAGATATGGATAAGAGGCTACTTAATACCGTAGAAAGTATAGAAATCCTCTATTCTACCCCTAGGAAAGCAGCCTTTTAATGGAAAGCTCTCTTTTAATTGATCTACTGTATTAGCAATTTTAACTCTCTCTAAGAATTCCTTCACTAAATCACTCTTTAATGTACCCTCACTACTTACAAAAGAACCCCACGATACAAATATTCCTGTATCTCTCACTGGTTGCTCTTTTAAATCTTCTATATATGACTTAGGGAAGAGACGTCTATACGATTCGTAATGATATAGCTAGCTACCACCCTGTACATATTTTACATCAGGGTGTAACTTCTTAATCTCTGTAAACATTTCCTTCAACTCTGAGATCCCCATCTCCTTTCTCTCCTTAGAGAGAGGTCCGTATGGAGAGCTGTCATACTTTTCAAAGTGTAACTTGATAATGGGGATTTCCTCCTTATCAATCATATATTTATACCTAAAACATCCAAACCATTTATGATTACTCTTCTCTAAGTGCTTAATGTACATCTCATATGCCAAATCGTCTGGATATTTGCCACTCTTAATACCCTCTAAGTACTGTAACCAAAGCTTCGAGTTCTTATCACTCTCCCATGTATGATTGCCAATGACGTAGTAATACGGTGTCTGAGTAAGCAATACACCCTCTATGCTCTCTCCCGTTATCTCTGAATATCTAATTGCGTATTTATATATCAGTGCAAAAAACTCTTTATCATATGTCATACCAAATTATACCTTAAAAAGAAAAACCCCCTATATTAGGGGGTTTAACTTCGGCATTGTAATGGTTATCTATTAAAGTGTCCCATTCCTCTACCTTGACCATTTCCGTGCATATCTCCCTGTCCAAGACCTAACTCTGCTCTCTTTTGGTTAGCCTCTTGAGTATTACCCTCCTGAGCTAACTCCTTAGCCTCTACAAAGATCTCAAACTTCTCTGGTGTATCAATCCTTCTTAATACTCCAGGAGTTCTACCATCCTCACTCATTATCTCTACCCAAGCATTATAATCTTTAGATTCAAAGATCTCTATCATTCTACTCTCCCTCGCTTGCGTATGATTAGGTCCTACCTGAGTGTAATCTCCTCTATATGCATCTGCATCATTAGTTGTAAAAGCAATTACTCCTAAAAGTGCTACTGCTAATATACCTAATGCTAATACTGTGTTCTTCATATGTTTACTATTAAAAAGTTAAATATATGTAGAGAATATAGGTATATATCTCTACGGATATACCTATGAAGAGAATAAATTACCTCTCTAATATATATTACGAAATTACGGATGATTTCCTTGCATCTTTCTTCCTCTACCTTCCCATGGAAGGATATCGGATGCTTTAAAGGTATCACTATCTATTATATTCCCCACTATCTTTACCCTCTCTCCTTTTATTAATCTTACAGCTCTCCTTATCTTCGCCTCTGAAATATCTACACTCCATCTTTTAGCATCTAAATCATCTATCTTAATACTCTCTTTGCTTACTGAAAGTATTGTACCTGCCAAATATCCCCTCTCTGGACTACTCCATATTTTATATCTAGGATCAACTGTTAGATTGTAAGTTGTAAAGCTTTGAGAAAACACCCTATTAAGTCTCTCCGATACCCCTGAGAGATGTAATATTACACCAAGTATTAATATTGCTAATATATTTATTAAAAATATCCTTTTAAAAGAAAATATATATCCTCTCTCTGTATATCTAAAGTTTAGATATGCAACTAATAAAAATATTATCGTTAGTAATACCCATACGGTAGGTATAGCGAGGATTAGTACTCCTAAGAAGTCATTTACAGAAAGTATTAAGTTTAATATATCAGTAGATTCAAAGAGATATATAGATATTGCTAAACCTACAGACCCAAAGAGTATATTTAAACCGAAAAGAGACCAAAGGAAAGACCTCTTCAGTACGAAAGAGTACCTTGGTATTGGCTTAATACTCTCTCTCTCAATTTTCTTTAATACATCGCTAGATATCTTTGCCATACTTTTCTATTAACAGCTTAAATTTCTTCTTACCCCTACTTATTAATGAAGCTACTGTGCCATTAGGTATGTGTAATATCTCTGATATCTCATTATACTCCATCTCTTGGAAATATCTTAGAACAAGAACATCACGATATTTTCTATCTAATTTAGAGAGTAAGTACTTTGTTTCTGTACTTTTTAAATCTTGAATGAATTCATCCTCTATATTTGTATCTGATGGAATATTATCAAAGATATCACTATCTTGTACTACCTCAGCATCTTTCTTCTTTCTTAGAAATGATACTGCCTCATTATGCGCTATCCTATATATCCAACTAGAGAATTTATACTTACTGTTATATCCATGAATATTCTTATACACCTTTAAAAATACATCTTGAAGAATATCCTCCGCATCCTCTTTGGATATATATATAACTCTACGGATATATATTAAGAGCTGTCTTTCATATCTCTCAATTAGATACTTATACATCTCAAGATCTTCTTTAACTAGTTCAACAATTTCTTGGTCTGAGAGCTCTCTATATTTATCTTTCTTACCTAATATTTTCTCTTTCATTTTTTTTAATATATATATCGGGGTGATCCGACTTGAACGGACGACCTCTACGTCCCGAACGTAGCGTTCTAGCCAACTGAACTACACCCCGGAGTTATTTTCTTTCCTGTAATCAACATATCTTTTAATTAGTCCTAATGCTACAACAAAAGAATCATCTACTCCTCCAAAGAATGGTATTACATCAGGTATTAAATCTGTAGGTAAGAGTATGTACCCTATTGCAAAGAAGAATATCCAATATTTTTTGAAAAACATTTGAAGAAGGTAAGAATTTATCTACATTCTATCTACAACCTCAATGCCTAAAACATTTAGCCCATGCTTCATTGTTTTAGCAGTAGCATCTACTACTGTTAGTAAGAATTCTTTATCCTCTGACTCTAATACTCTTACATTTTGATAGAAACTATTAAATGATTGCCCAAGATTGAATAAATATGAGCAAAGAGTGCTAGGTGTGTAGCTTAGAGAAGAGCTAAGCAGTATATCATCGTATCTGCTAATTTGGGATAGTAATGCCTTGGTGTAGGGGTTGAGGGGGTATTTACTACCTTGAGTGTTATTAATTTTTTGTCTCTCTAATATGGACTTACATCTTGCATATACATATAGAAGGTAAGGTCCTGTGTCTCCCTCAAAGCTAATTGATTTATCAAAATCAAAGATTACATCTCTACCTACACCTACTTTTAAGAATGCGTGTTTAATCGCAGCTATGGAGATCTTCTCACTTATCTGTGATATTTCTCTCTCATCCCACTGCTTACTCTCCTCCATTATATCTACAACCCTTCTCTTTGTTTCATCAAGCAACCACTCCCCCTCAACTATCTGTCCTTTCCTACTAGACATCTTTTCAGCTCCTGGAAGCTTTACCATACCGTGACTGAAGTGTTTAGACCTGTTAGCAATCTCCGGGCTGAGTTGCGAAATGGCATCTAAAACCACCTTGAAATACATACTCTGTTCATTTGCTGTAATTATTACAGACTCATCAAAGGGTACCGTCTCATACTTTGTATATGCCAAAGCCAATTCTTTTGCTTCATATGTAGGTAATCCTTCGTTGTTTACAAAAACTCTTGTATGAAGACCCCTAGACTCGTCCCCCCTATATATTACTGCACCATCATCTTTGATAAATATTGCTTTACCTTCAGGGGCTATGTTCTTTGTTACAAGCTCTAATCCTTTCTCACTCATTTCACTCTCTAAGAAGTAGTTATCAAACTTAGTACCAGTTCTTTCATATATTCTTTCAAAATATTCCATACACCACTGTTTTCCATCTTCATACATCTCTTTAATCCCTTCATTTTCGAATGTATCAAAGAAAGGTTTCCTTTCTAAAGATGGTATGTAGAGTGAGAATATGTAGTAATTTAACATCTTTACTTCTTCCAATGCCTTAGGATCTTTTGTATCGTCATATTGATTAAAACCAAGCATATATGCCTCTCCAAGATACTTAACTTTTTCAACTAGATCTCTTTTTTTAAGATCTTCAAAGGTAATGCCATCTTTTTCGAAAAGGATCTTTAAACCGTAAAGGGTTTTTGCAACATGTAAACCCACATCTCCTTGGTAGTTAGCACGATATACAATAGCTCCTAGAGCCTCCTGTTGCCTTGCAAATGATTCTCCTACCATATTGGTATACAGATGCCCTATATGGAATATTTTAAAGGGATTAGGATCTGTATATTCAATTATATATTTCTTATCTTTGTTTAAACCTATTCTAAATGCTTCTACTTCATCTTTTGATATTGTAGATACAACCTTCCTAAGATATTGCTCTGAGAAAGTAAAATTTAAAAATCCAGCTCCTGCAACCTCTACCTTCTCAATATCTTCATCTTCTGGATACATATCTGCAATCTTTTGTGCGATCTCTCTTGGTGGTAATTGTAAATCTTTCGATATTTGTAGTGCAATATTGGAGGTTAGATCACCGTGTGAGAAGTCCACAGGCTCCTGCACTATTACTTTCTCAACGGTTATACCTAAATCTTTTAGTATATCTAAAAGATTTTTTGATATTTTCTCTTTTGTATTAAACATATCTCTTAAGTATACAATATATACGCACTCGGAAGGAGTCGAACCCTCAACCCTCGGTTCCGAAGACCGATGCTCTATCCAATTGAGCTACGAGTGCACCACGTACTCGGACAGAATCGAACTGTCAACCTTTGGTTCCGCAAACCAATGCTCTATCCAATTGAGCTACGAGTACAATTACAGCGTAATTCTACCACAATACCTACTTAATCTGTATATTTCCCTCTTCATATGTTACCAAGTATTGAACATTAAGAGAGTCGAAAGTATTTAAAGTTTCACTACTTGGATGTCCAAACTTATTGTCTTCTCCTACTGAGCATATGGCGTATGCTGGGAGGATATTTTTTAAGAAGGTTTCACTACTTGAGGTTTTAGAACAGTGATGTCCTGCTTTTAAAATATCGTATCTTTTTCCTAGAAGTTGATCTGAAATTAAAATCTTCTCTACCTCTTTCTCTGCATCTCCCATTAGAAGAAATCTTCTGTTTATGTATTCAAAATCTATTACTACAGAATCGTTGTTTATGTTACCATCAAAAGGTTTTAAGCATCCCTCCGCTGATCTCTCCCCTGCTCTAGGCCATACTATATTTATTTCTAAATTAGCCAAGCTTATAGCGGTGCCTGATTTTACTTCTCTCTTTTTCACTTCATTTGATATTAGGAGCTCATAGTTTGGGTTTTTAAAACATACAGGGTAGTACAAAATCTCTCCTACTTCGTATGTATCCAGTACATACAGTAATCCTACTAAATGATCATCATGTGGGTGAGTTAGTAGTACGTACTCTATCTTTCTGTCATAGAAAGGGATATATTTCTGTAATTCATACAGTATTGAAATGTCACTACCACCATCTACAAGTAGCTGTATATTCCCCTTTTGAATCAATGTTGCATCCCCCTGCCCTACATCAAGAAAGACTACTGTATCAACGGGCTTAACAGTTAGCAAATATATTAGTAAGAATACAATCCAAAGAGAGATTTTAAGTATATCTGCTAACAAGTAGTTTGGCTTTTTTAATGTAGTAGTTTTCATCTGATATTGGATATTTAAGTAAAATGAAGAAGAAAAGGAGAGAATATATAGCTGGGACGAAGGTTTTTGTACCTACATTTACTTCTATCATGGGAATGACTGAGGAAATCTCCACTATATATTTAAATATGGTTAGTTGAAGATATGGGATTAGGTAAAGGATTTTGAATATATCGTTAATTACTGTTAAGGATGTAATAGCTAGGCCCCAATATATTGTACTTTGAATTATGGGTGTAGCTAAAAGATTGCTTAGCATTGAGACTAAGGATATCTTGCCAAAGAAGTAAACCACTATTGGTAATGTAAATATTATGCATGTTAATGTTGGTAATATATTTTCTTTTATGAATTTGGAGCTAACTTTAAAACAGTTTGGGAAGAGTATTAAGCCTACTGTAGAGAAAAGGGAGAGCAGAAACCCTATATCATATATGATGAATGGGTTTAGAGAGATTAGGAGTGTTACACAAACAGTTATTGCAACAGCCTTAGATATATCTCTTCCAAGGAATAGGATTAAGAAATATACAGTACTCATAGTGGAGGCTCTTACCAAGGAGGATGAGAATCCTGCGAATATTGTAAACATCCAAATGATGGTAATTTTAAGAAGTAGTGTACTCTTACCTCTAGATTGTCCAACTAATTTATCTACTCCTACTGCTAAAAGAGAGATATTGTAACCTGATGCTGCAATTATATGTGATAGCCCGGAGATTCTTAATGATTCACTGAATTCTTTTGTAAAAACTCTTTTACTACCAAAGAGTATTCCAATTAAAAGAGAACTTTCTGGTTCTGGCAACCCCCTCTCTATTACTTTCTCAAGTTTAGACCTTAACAGAAGTAGCTTACTACCACTGTTTTGACACTCATACTCCTGTACGTTTAGTATTGCATATATACCTTTTCTAAATAGGTATCTTTTGTAATCAAAATCTTCAAAACTACTAGGTTCCACAAGATCACCTGTTACAATACACTTTTGCCCAGTATGTATCACAGGGTATCCCTTTACATTAAGTAGTACCTCTCCCACATTCTTACCCTCTACAGTGAGGAGGTACTGACTTGCACTCTCTTTGGACAGCACGACTCCCTCTAAAACTACATTTTTACCTATGAAACTTTGGACATTTTCTTTCTTTTTTATAACTGTAGAGTTTAAATCTACTAGGGTGATGTGAGAGGAAAAGGTGGATAGCAGGAGTATTAGCAATATCGCGCCAATATTGTGTACACCTAATATGGCTAGTAGTGAAACAAGGACGAAAAGTACAGAGACGGATAGCAGAAGTACTTTAGAGAGAATTAATGTTGATGAAGTAGGAATATCTTCAAAAAGGTTACTTTCTACCGTATTAATAATAGAAAGTGTAGATATGAGAATTGTAAAACAGAGGGGTAGTAGCTTGTAATCATTGAAAAACAGTAGTAGAGAAGCCAATCTTACAAACATATCTGATCTTTAAACTTGCCGTATGTAGCCTGTCCTATCCCACTTACATTAAGAATATCCTCTATTTTTTCATACGGTCTACCATCTATTATTTTTTGTGCAGTAGAAGGCCCTACACCTGTTAAACTTTGAAGCTGTTCACTACTTGCACTGTTTATACTTATACACGCTATTTCTTCACTCTCTGACTCTTTAGGAGGCTTAGGCTCTGTAATATTTAATACCTCTTTTGGTAAGGTAAATTTTATTACTTCACATATGGAATCCTCTTCGAAAGGTATATATATCTTTGAGTTATCATACAGTATTGATGCTAGATTTATCCTCATAGCGAGATATTTAGCTGCTACTCCTGTTGAAAGACCTCCTGCTTTCTTAACTAGATCTACTACTGCACTGTTTTGTTCTAGACAGTAAACACCAGGATTTTTTACAGCTCCAGAAATATCTACTCTGATTGGACATATATCAACCTCTTGCTCTATTTCTACCTCCTCTTCTGTCAAAGGTAGCTCTTGCTCTACTACAGTAATGCTTTCCCCTATTACCTTTTCCTCCCTTATACTTTCTACTAGATACTGTATACTCTCTTTCTCTACATTGCTTAATATTAATCCACTTGCCAAACCAAGTAGAAAGAATATTAGTAAAACAAAAATATTTTTTGCCTTTGTCGAGGATTCCATTTAAATATTTTAAATGGAAGAGATGAAATATTTCTGAATATCTAGGGCCTATAGAGGGGCTACTCTGTAATTTGAATATACTCTATCTTTATGTCATTAAGTGGCTTATAGCTGCTATCTACTTCTGCTTTTGCTATGGAGTCTATAACTGCAAATCCACTTGTAACTTTTCCAACCAAGGAGTATTTACCATTGAATTCACTTTTATCTGAATTAGGTAGCACTATGAAAAATTGAGAGGCATTTGCCATACCTACATCGTAATCAGAGAAAGATTTATTCACATTCTCTAGGGCTATGCTATATCCAGGGTTTCCACTTCCATCTCCAGTGTTATCCCCTGTTTGTATTACAAAGTTCTTTATTACCTTATGAAATGTTAAGCCTTCGTAATATCTTTCACTAATTAAGAAAAGTAAACTATTTACACTCTCTGGAGCTTTATTCTCAAAAAGATCTATATCTATTTTACCAAAAGAAGTTACAACGGTTATCTTGTAATCTATATCCTCTTGTAGAAAGTGCTTAGGCTCTGTATACGTTAACTTCTTCTCCTCCAATGGGGAGAGTGTTGAGTACATACCAGACTGAGTAGCTATCATTATGAAGATGCTTACTGCAAGTAATGCTAGAGATAGCAGAAGAAACTTCTTGTTATCTCCAATAGCTTTCTTAACTCCCATAGATTTCTTCTTTAAATTTATTTAGCCCACCAGAAAGATTCTTTATTACCCTTATCAAACCAAGTACCATGTCTCATTATTTGCTCCATACTTGGTCCTGCTACGGTATAGTTTATATTAACAGTAGAGAGATATGAAGTTAAGCCCTCTAGCTTAGATGTAAATATATATCTGTATTGTAGATACTGATTATCAAAATCTCCAGAGAAGATACTATCTCTTTCTGTAAAACCTGATATTAATTTAATATCCTTTATTTTACTCCTCTGTGAGTCGATGAGTAATGATATTGAGTTAAATTCATTTGATGTCTCTAGATAGTTTAATATTGAGATGTACTCTCTTTGCCATTTTGAAATATTTACATCTTCAGTAAAACCTGATTGTGGGAACTCTCCTATCCACTCCTTTACTTCTAAATGGCCAGTATCTTTGTTTACAGATATTACCTCTCCCTCTACAAAGTATTTCTGTCCTGATATTTCTTCTTGTAGTACAATTAGATCCTCAATATTAAGGTTGTCTATATAGTTTGTTGTACTACCTATCTCTTTTATAGAGAAGGTTTTACTAGATGCTGATGAGAGAGTGCTACTTGATTGCAAGTTAGCTTTAAATACTGGCTTATATGTATATTTAAGATTTTGTATATTAGCCATCTCATATACATCTATGTCTGTAAGGGATGATAACCGTATGTTATTTACCTCTTGCTCTGTAGCAGGAGTAAAACTCTCACTACATCCAACAGCTAATGCATACTCTCCTGTGCCTAGAGAGCCACTGAGAGCCTCAGAGGTTGAGATATTACCGTTCACATATAAATATCCTTCTTTAAATGCAATATTATTAGATTGGTTCAATATGTATGAATCTTTTGACAGAAGATCTTGATTAGTATTTCTAACCCCTATCCTACCTTGAGTATTAGAGTATATGGAGAGATCTCCTACTGAGATTAAACATAGGTTGGATAGAGAGGTGGGGGTGAATATAAAGTCGATGTATTCTATAGGGTCATTATTACTGTTTGTCTCTTTAACAGATTTACTACTAACATATATATCACTTGAGCTATCACTAAGATATTGGAAACTTAAAAGGTTGTACTTACTAAAGTCTTCTTCTTCAGAGAGAATCTCTACATTATCACCCTCTTGTGTAATGTTTGGGATATATTCTAAATTATTTTTCCATTGTGACCAACTGTTTTGATTACTACTATTCCTATATTCTAAGTATAAATTTGCATATTGAGTATTCGAAACTATCTCATAGCTAGTAAGTAATCTAGAGTATGCTCTAAGGGTATCAATATACCCATACATAGCTGATTGTCCCCCAATAGTTATTGATACCAATGTGTTACTAGATCCATAGCTAAATGGTATTTTTTCCTCTTTTCCATCTAGATAGAAGGTAAGGGATTGATCAGTGATATCCAATACTAAAGCAATATGTTTCCACTGGTTATAGCTTAGCTTTGTGAGTAATTGATACTCAACACCTTGGTT
>JBBADY010000010.1:0-16976 GCA_041656215.1 Candidatus Dojkabacteria bacterium
GCTACTGCCTGGATATGTTTTCTGTACTAACTGTGGTAATGAGATTAAAAAGGAGTGTCCTAACTGTAAGGTTATGATTAGTAAGGGTTCTAAGTTCTGTGCATACTGTGGTACTCAGGTAGGTTATAAAGCAGTTGAGGAAGAAGAGTATCCAACTGTAGAGGTTATGCAACAGCAAATTCTTGCAACTAAAGAGGAGGCTAGTGAGACAGTAGAGTCTAAAAGAATTAGGTATAAATCGGGTGATAGCTTTGTATTAAAGTTAGGTAATATGATTATTTCTAGTTGGAGTAAATTAATAGCTGTTATAAAAGAGAGAGTACAAGAGCAGGAAAAGAAGGTAGAGGTAGTAGAAACAAAACCTCAGGTTCAGGTAGTAAGTAAGAAGAAGAAGAAAAACAAAAAGAGAAAGAAGAGATAAATTCTGGTAGAATTAGAGCAATAACCTGTTAGGTATATTAATGTGTTAGATTTGATTTCAAATATTAGATACTTTTTGATAAATTTAAATCCCCTTGTAGTACTTGTAGTTATTTTTATATTTGGAATGTATATTTTTTGGAGAGGTAGTGCAGAGTCAAGAAAGAATAGATCTTCAGTATTTGATATGTTTCTTATATCTGGATTTATAAGCGCTATTGTAGGTAGATTAATATATATTCTTGTAGAGTGGCAAAGCTTCTCTACCTACATATGGTACTGGTTACCGTATGAGAAGTATGGAGAGAAGATATTTCTTTTTAGATTACTTCCTTGGAGATTCTTTAGTATATGGGATGGTGGTTTAATTATCCTTAGTATGTTTGTTACACTCCTTCTATCACTTACTTTTTACTCAATATTTATTAAAAAATGGAGATGGAAGCATATGTTCTTCCCTATATACTTTTCCGCTATTTCAATGTTAGGAGCATCTTTCGTAGTTACAGGTCTGTTAGATAACTTTAATGAGTGGGTATACAAGGGTGCAGTATTAGTATTTCTAATCGCTATCTTTTTTGTAATATATAAATTCATATATATGGTTGTAAGTAGTCCAGTAGTAGAGAAATACATATTAGGTTATGTAGGATTAATAATTGTTTGGATATCCTCTCTGTATATAGCATATATATATTTAATGGATGATCTGTCTTGGTATGAGAACTTTTCAGTAGGAGTATTTCTGCTCTGGTCTCTTGTTGCGGGTATACTTTTCCTCATTGATTTAAGAAAAGCAAATGTAAGAATAGAGACAAGATCCTCTGTAAGGTCTGTACATGTTAATTAGAATGAGCAAAGGTATATACTTAGTAATAGGGTCTTTCTGTATAGCTCTTTTAGATATGTATATTACAAGATTTCTAATATCTTCATGTATAGAGAATAGAGGTGTTGCTTTTGGAATACAGTTTAGATATCAAGAGTTACTCTTTTTGATAATAGCGGTTCTGTTAATAGCTCTCTCGATTAAGGTTGTTGGATTATTTAGATATGTAGTATTGGGTATATTAACTCTTGGTTTGGCAAACTGTATCTCAAGAGTACTGTACGGTTATGTATGTGACTACATATCACTTTTTGGAATATCTTTTAATATTGTAGATGTTGGAATTGTAACATTAGTAACTATTGGAATATTAATTTCTATACTGAATATATATGGAGAGAAAAGTAGAGAATAAAGAGGTGGGGTTAAGGGTAGACAGTGTACTGTTTGGAATCCTTAGTAAGGAGTATGAGCTACCTTTAACACGTACCATTGTTCAATCTAATCTTTCACAAGGATGTAAAGTAAATGGAGAGGTGTGTAAAAAGTCTTATAAACTAAAAGAGAATGATATTCTTACTTTAGACTTACAGTTTTGGGAAGAGATTAGAGCTACTATGGATTTAAGTGAGGAGATGATTGGGGAGAAAGGTGAGTTAGATATTAGATATGAAGATGATGATCTTCTAGTCATATATAAAGGTAAGGGCACTGTTGTTCATCCTGGAGTAGGTAATGTAGATAACACATTGGCTAATCATATACGCTACTATCTTGAACAGAAAGGAGAGTATGATTCTTTGGTTGATAGATGTGGAATCGTTCATAGATTAGATAAAGGGGTGTCAGGTTTAATGGTTGTTGCTAAGAGTAAAGAGTCTCAGGTCTATCTAAAAGCTCTCTTTCAAAATCATGAGGTTATAAAAATATATCATGGGTATGTTAAAGATTCAGGTATGTGTAAATTAGAATCGTTTAAAGAAAGTGAACAGGAAATAGATTTTAAAAAATATATTAAGGAAATGAATATATCTTTTGAACCTTGGAAATCATGGTTTAACATGAGAGGATATATAGGTAGGTCAAGTAAAAATAGGTATAAGATGGAGTTTAAGCAGTATGAATTTAGTGGTAGTAAGTATGCAGAAAGCTACATTTTAAAATCTAAAGATCAAGTACTTGTTAAAATAGAGACAGGAAGGATGCATCAGATTAGAGCTTCTCTTGAGTATTTAGGTTTAAATATAGTAGGAGATACTCTTTATGGTAGTAACAGTAGTAAGAATCAGAGTGATGAAATTATGCTTGAGTCTGTACTACTTAGCTTTGTAAAACAGAATGGTGAGAGATTAACTTTGAAAATATATGAATGAGAAAGAGAAAGAGTAGATACAAATCAGCTAAGAAGGGTAAAGGATTTAAATTAAATTTAAATCTAAGAAAGATAGCTATCTTTGCTGTAATTGTTCTTCTGTTAGGATATGTCATATATGCATATATTGGATTTAGAAATATTAAAAGTGAAAATCCTCTAAGAGAGGGTAATGCTAACTACTATCTTCTTTCTAGGCGTCCTAATGATTTTAAGAAAACATTAATTGTTTTTGAGAATGAATTAGAAGGTCAAGAGAGGATAGAGAAGGTTTATCTATATGCATACAACAAAAACAAAGAGAGCTCTATATTAATATATCTACCTAATTGGCTTTTGTATAAAGGTCTAGAGAGTGATTTTGGTAATGCGGTAGCAGTATCAGGATTTAAATATGCGGGAGATTTTAAACAACTGGGTAAGGGAGTAGAGTACGCTATTTGGCAGATAGAGGATTTGCTTGGAATGAATGTTGATGAGTACATATGGTTTGATTCTAAATCGTTTCTACTTTTACAAGAGAATCTTGGTGAGATAGAGAGCAGTACTGCGTACTCTCAATACTATCAAAATGGTAGTGAGGTATCAGAGGATATATTCTTTCTTAATGGTTTTGTATCAAGACTTAATTGGTTAAACTTAATATTTTCTGCTAACAAATTTAGAGATTCTCACTCTGTAATATATTCCTCTTTCTCTTCTTTACCTAATATTGTAGTAGAGATGAAGAGTATTAATAGCAGTATATTAAATCTCAAACCGTATGTAATTGATCTCTCTTTAGCTAAGTATCAAAAACAGACTGAAGCAGAGGGAGATGTTGGTGTTGTAAGATATGTAAATATCTCTGAGTATGATTTAGTGTGGAGAAGTAATACCAGTAGGATGATAGATAGGAAGTTAGAGAGAGAAAGGGTAAGAGTTGAGGTGTACAACGCTAGTGGTATTGCAGGTAAGGCATCTTCTTTTGCAAGAAGAATTGCAAATTCAGGATGTGAGGTAGTTAGATTTGATAACGCACCATCTAAAGAGTCTTCTACAAAATTCTATGTTCCTAATCAAGAAGAGTTTAAATACTCCTTAGATATTATTACAGAGCTACTACCTGGGCAGTATGAATTAATTAATGGTAGACCATCCTTTATGACCACAGGTGATATTGTTATCATCCTTGGTGAAGATATTTCTAGTATGTATTCTTTTTAGTATTCTTTCAAATATCTATTATCTAATGTAGAATATTGTTGTTATGATTATGACTACTGTAATAGGATTACTACTTTTACTATCTTTGGGATTTGCAACCTTTATTTTTGTTTTTGTTAATAACAAAAACAAAGAGGAGATAGATATCCTAGAGGAGATTAGAAATCCCCTTGTAATGCAGATATTAGTACCTAGAGAGAATGATAGGACACCTCTTGCTGCGGAGCAAATGTTTGCATCAATACATGGAATATTGGGTGACTCTATTAAATCTTTAGATATGATTAGCTTTGAGATTGCATCTAGTGGTGAAGATGGTATTAAATTCTATGTAGTTATACCTCAACATTTAGCAAAATTTGTAGAAGGACAGATATATGCACAGTATCCTAATGCTGATATTCGCTATGTCTCCGACTATACAAAGAAAGAGAGAACAGATATGAAGCTCTTTGTTACTACAGGAGAGGTAGAATTAGAGAAGGATTTTATATTTCCAATTAAAACATTTAGAAACTTTGAAGTAGATCCTCTAGCAGCGATTACTGGTGCAATATCTGATTTAAAGATAGGGCATACTGCTTGGATTCAAATACTTGTAAGACCAGTATCTAACTATTGGCAGAGTAGCTCAAAGAAGTATATTACCGCTATTAGAGATGGAAAAAATCCATATGGGGACAGCTTTATGGAAAAGTTAGGAGCTTTACTTTCAGGTGTAGGGAAAAATCTCTCTAATATGGGTAGTGAGGGTGAGCCTCAGAGAAAAGAGGTTGTTAAATTACAGCCTGGTCAGGAGGAGGAGTTAGGAGAGATAGAGAACAAGATGCTTAAATTAGGCTTTGAATTTAGTATTAGGGTTGTTACTAAAGCACCAACACAAATTGAATCTGAGCAGATATTAAGAGATATTGTAGCTAGCTTTAAGCAGTTTACTACCGCACATTTAAATACCTTTATTCACTCTATTCCAACTAAGAGTGGTCAAGAAATATACTCCGACTATATTAATAGATATCTATCAGGGGATATAGTGGATATATTAAATATAGAGGAGCTAGCCTCTCTGTACCACCTGCCAAACATCTCTGTAGAGACTCCTAATATTGCCTGGAGTAGATCTAAGAAGCTTGAACCCCCTATGAACCTACCTAAGGCAGGGGATGATGGAGTAACTGTCTTTGCAGAGACTGATTACAGGGGTGCTAAGATAGAGTTTGGTATAAAGAGAGATGATAGGAGAAAACACTTCTATCTATTAGGTAAAACAGGTGTAGGAAAATCTACGGTGTTTAAGAATATGTTTATATCTGATATCTTGCGTGGAGATGGGGCATGTATAGTGGATCCTCACGGAGATACTGTAGAAGAGCTACTAGACTTTATTCCTCCAGAGAGAGTCGAGGACGTTATATATTTCAATCCTACAGATACAGAGTGTCCAGTTGGTTTTAATCTTTTAGAGCTAAAGGATAAGTCGCAGAGAGATTTAATAGCTGATGGTGTAGTAGAGGTCTTTATTAAACAATTCGGTACTTCATGGGGTCCTCGTTTACAGTATATTCTTACCAACACTATTGCTACTGCACTAGAGGCACAGGGTACAACCTTACTTTCTGTTACTAGGCTTCTGTTGGATAAAAATTACCGTAAATTCATCTTAAAGCAAGTTAACGATCCAATACTACTTAAGTTCTGGGAAGAGGAGTATGCACAGATGTCTCAGAATCAGAAATTACTTTCTGAGTCTGTATCTCCAATTCAAAACAAGGTAGGTAGATTTAACTCCTCTGCTGTTACAAGGAATATAATAGGGCAGGTAAAATCTACCATTGATTTAAGAGAGATAATGGATAATCGAAAGATACTGCTTGTTAATCTCGCACAGGGTAGATTAGGAGAGGAGACTGCATCTTTACTTGGTGGAATGATAATTACAAGATTGCAATCTACTGCACTAGAGAGAGTAGATATGCCTGCAGATGAGAGGAAAGACTTCTTCCTGTTTGTAGATGAGTTCCAAAATTTTGCTACAGACTCTTTCGCTAAGATACTCTCAGAGGCTAGGAAGTTTAAATTAGATTTATGTATGACTAACCAATATATCGATCAACTACCTTTAACTGTAAGGCAGGCTATCTTTGGTAATGTTGGAACTTTAGGTTCATTTGTAGTAAGTCAATCTGATGCTGCGCTACTAGAGAAAGAGTTTGCTCCTAATATCACCTCCTCAGACTTAGTATCTCTTGATGCTCACTCTATGTATATTAAACTCTGTATTGATGGTATGACATCTGTTCCGTTTAGTGCAAGATCCCTGCCTCCTAGGTTCGAACCGTTTGGATTAAAAGAGAAAGTTATAGCCAGATCTAGAGAGAAATACGGTACTCCAAGAGAGGTAATAGAGGAGAAGATTATTAGATGGAGTAATCAATCTTACAGTGAGAAGGGTAATAGATCGCAGGATAAAAAGGATGAGGTGGTATCGAAAAAGAGTGGGAAGAGTAAGTATGATATAGAGATTAAAGAGTAGGACAAATTGACAGGCAATCCTATAGTATGGTATAATATTCATATATTCAATATCTAAGTATGTTGAATATTCTGCCCTTTAAAAACATATGATTAGTTCTTTCCTCCGCCCTTTTTATATACAGAAGCGTTGCACAGAGATTTTAAACATTGAAGTTTTTGTGCAGCGTTGACTGTAAAAAATATAAAAAAGGGAAAAAAAGGAGAAAAAAATGGAAGAAGATATCGTTTCAGAGATTAAGAAAATCCGTAAAGGAGTAGCTATGCTCTTAGTGTATACCTGTTCGGCAATTGTGCTAGGAGCTCTTGGAAGAGTTCTATTTGATTGGAGCTCAAATTTAGTAGATGGGTTGGAAGCACCTTATACTACCGCAATGTTCACTCTCGCATTTCTTCCAGCCGCAGGAGGATACATCGTACAGGCTATTGTAATTTTTCTACTAATAAAGGCTTGGTTTCTATTACTTGAGTTAGCCACAGACTAATCAATATGTTCCAAATGGGGAACTTTTTACATATTTATATGTTTAAGGTTCCCCTTCGTCTTTTAATATATATGTCTTTTGTGTTAAAATGTTGTTATTAATATGGTATTTCTTTCTATGTCTGGACACTCTAAATGGTCTACAATTAAACATAAGAAAGCGGCAAATGATGCTAAGAAGGGAAAGATATTCTCTAAGCTTTCTACACAGATAACTCACAGTGCAAGGCAGGGGGGAGGGGATCCAGAGATGAATCCTAATTTAAGATTGTATATAGATAAGGCTAAGAGTGTAGGTTTTCCAATAGATAGAATAGAGAAAGCAATCTCAAAGGGTACAGGTGAGGGTAGTGATGGAGTGGTTTTTGAGGAGGCTTCATATGAAGGGTTTGGTCCAGGAGGTATACAGATAATTGTAGATACTCTTACTGATAACAAAAATAGAACAGTATCTGATTTAAGACAGCTATTTGATGAGGTAGGTGGTAACCTAGGAGAGTCTGGTTCTGTAGCTTGGAATTTTGATACAAAGGGTTTAATCATTCTTAAGTCAGGTCATATGCAAAAGGCACAGAAATATGGACAAGATGATATATATGTACCATTAAACAGAGAAGAGGTAATGATGTCCCTTATGGAAATAGATGGTATCCTAGATATCTTAGAGAGTGATTTAGATGGTGTAGAGGGTTTAGAGGTATATACAGAGTACAGTGACTTAGCTAAGGTAAGAGACAGTATCTTAGAGTTAGGGTATGTAGTTGAAGAGGCTAGTATAATTAAGGAGCCTAAGATGCTTAAGAGTTTGAGTGGTTCAGAACTTGAAAAAGCACACAGTGCTTTAGAGAGAATAGAGGATCATGATGATGTTCAAAATGTTTGGAGTGATTTAGAGTAGTGTTTATACTGCCCAGTATAAACTATATATATAAATAGATGTCTACAGAGGGGTATACACAGGAATTTAATTCAAAGAGAGATAGAAAAGAGAGACAGCTTTATGCTGTTAATTTCTTATTAAAAAATCTACTACCTTTTAATCTTCAGAGACAGTTTCTTAGATGTAAAAGTATAGAAGAGTGGAGTAGTAGACCGTATATATTGGATAAGGGTACAGAGAATCAAATAACTTTCTTTAAGAGTAAATATATCTTAGAGACTTCTCTTGCACAGGTGGTATATGCTAGTGAGCTAGATTTAAGAAAAAGTACTGGTGCAAATATGATGGATATGAATAGATATTTTCCTGATGAAGAATTCCATGTTATTGATATTACAGGTAAAGGGCTAGGGGAAGATGAGATACTTTCTATTTTAAAAACAGAGGACCTTGATGATAGTAGAATAGTGATGTTAAGAGATCAACAGAAGGAGTATGAAGAAGAGATGTATGATGAGTTTTACTATTTCTTAGTAGAGTTTGATGTTTAGTCAGATACTCTATGAATGAAATTAAACAGTATAAAGTGTAAAATACAGTATGAGAATACTAGGAATAGATCCAGGATTAGCTATAGTTGGTTGGTCCATTGTAGATTTTAGTAAAGATGGTAAACCAACCGCTATTGATTATGGAGCTATTACAACACAGAAAGGTCAGAGTGTAGGTAGTAGGCTTTTTGAGATATATAATGATTTAAATCATATTATTAAAGAGTTTGAGCCTGATTACTGTGGTTTAGAGACACTTCTTTTCTATAATAATGCTAAGACCGCAATTGTTGTTGGAGAGGCCCGTGGAGTTATATTACTCTGTTTAGAGAGAAGTAATATCTCTGTACACGAATTTACCCCTTTACAGGTAAAAAGTAGTATCTCTGGATACGGTAAAGCTACTAAGAATCAGGTACAGGAGAATGTTAAGATGCTCTTTGAGTTAGAGCAGATACCTAAGCCAGATGATGTTGCAGATGCACTAGCACTTTCAATAGCGTGTTTTGATAGATTAAGGATGGATGAGTTAACTTAATATGGTAAGATTACTTTAATATGATTTCATATATATCTGGTAAAGTATTAAAGAGTAGTATAGGGAAAGTAAACTTTTTAGAAGTACTAATATCTAATGGTATTGGATATAGGGTGTATGTTACATCTAAGTTTAAATTCCAAGAGAAGGATACTGATATTTCTTTGTACACAAGTTTTCAAGTAAGAGAGGAGAGTCAATCCCTGTATGGATTTAATACAGAGAGTGAGAGAGACTTCTTTGAACAGTTACTCACTATCTCTGGTGTAGGACCAAAGGTCGCTCTCTCTATACTTTCTACATATGAGATGGAGAGAGTAAGGGAGATAGTTCTAGATGGTGATTCTAAACTTCTAAGTAAAGTCCCTGGGTTAGGATCTAAAGGCTCTCAGAAGATAATATTGGAGTTAAGAGGTAAGATAGATTTTGATAAAGAGGATGTACAGTTAGAAGGGGATGTTAAATTAAAAGAGCTTAAAGAGGCTCTTAAGTCTTTAGGATATACAGGTAGATCTTTAGATGAGAGTATGAAGAAAGCTACTGATATACTTTCTAAGAAAGATATTGATATAGAGGAGTTAATACGTAAAGTTTTAGAGCAGTAAATATGATTAAGTCTAGTAAAAAAACAGAAGAGAAGAATAGGTTAAAAGAGAGTAAGGTTCTTGTTAGTAAGGTTGAAGTAGATGAGTCTGAACAGAAGATACGTCCTAGTAAGATAGATGAAATGATTGGTAGGAAGCAGGAGAAAGAAACTATCAAGATGATGATACACTCTGCAAGGAAAAGGAAAGAGGTTATTGATCATGTTCTTTTCTATGGACCTCCAGGTTTAGGTAAAACAACTTTCGCTTTAGCTATTGCTAACGAGATTGGTAGCTCTATTAGAATTACCTCTGGTCCTGCAATAGAAAGACAGGGGGACTTAGCTGCTATATTAACAAATCTTAAAGCAAATGATGTTCTTTTTATCGATGAAATACATCGGTTATCTCGTGTAGTCGAGGAAATATTGTACCCAGCTATGGAGGATAGAGCTTTGGATATTGTAATGGGTAAAGGGCCATCTGCTAAAACCATTAGACTTAATCTAGAACCGTTTACCTTAATAGGTGCAACTACACAGATAGGGAAGATTAGCTCTCCAATGAGAGATAGGTTTGGGTTAATACAGAGATTAGATTTCTTTGGTGAGGAGGATATGATTGAGATATTAAGAAGAGCTTCTAATCTGTGGGATATTAAGATAGAGCAGGGGGCTTTAAAGGTTGTGTCTGTAGGCTCTCGTGGTACTGCTAGAGTGGGTCTTCGCTTACTTAGAAGGGTTAGGGATTATGCTCAACATAGTGATATAGAATTGATAGATGAGGATGTTGTTTACAAAACTATGAAGCTACTTGGTGTAGATGATATAGGGTTAGAGAGTATTGATAGGGAGATTTTACGAGTTATGTTTTTTGATTTTGATGGTGGTCCTGTAGGTCTATCTACATTAGCAGCATCTGTTTCAGAAGATATCTCAACTCTTACAGATGTACATGAACCATTCCTTATGAAGTGTGGTTTAATAAAGAGGAGTCCAAGGGGTAGGGTGCTTACCTCTAAAGGTATAAAGTATGTAGAGAAGATATGGCAGTAGAGAAAGTAATAAATACAAATGAAGATGCTGTTAAAAGAGGTAAGTTAATTACTCTTTCTTTATTAATAGCGCTATCCATATTTATACAAACGATATTAAAGATAAATGATGGGGATATAATAAGAACAGTTATTACATTTGTAGTATATGTTTTTATATCTGTTATCGGCCTTATATGGGCATTCAACTTCCAAGTTAAGATTAGATCCATGCAGTTTATTCTGCATTCTGCTCTCTTTGTAGCTTCAGAGTATCTATTTATACAGCTCTTCTTTATACAGAAGTTTAGTCGTATATATGAGGGTCTTTTACTTCTATTTCTCATAGCTATTATCTTTGTTGGTACCTATGTATCCTTTTTAATGACCAATGTATTTAATGTTAACCTTTATAAAAGTATTCCATTGGTAAATGTAGGTAGAACAACCTCTTTTATTATCTCCACATTTACAATTTTCTTACTTCTTTTCGGATTACTAGCACTACAATTACCTGTGTATATTCTTTTACCTTTAGTAGGTGTGGTAATAGGTTTTCTCTCATATATCCATCTTAAGAACTTAGGGTATGAGGGAGTACTGCTTAATAGGAAATCAGTACTAGTATCTCTTCTTGTTTTCTTTATGTTTATCTCTTCATTTCTTTCTGGTGTTATACACGAGGTTTCAGTTTTAAGTCCAGTAGTAGGGTACTTTGTAGGTATTGGAATAGCTAATATGAAGAGTACAAACAAGAGTAAAAACTGGGAGCTTTTCCTTTATATTTCTATATTAATCGCAGTTACACTGCTTAATTTAAGACTCAATATTTTCATATAAGTTTGTGAGAGTAGGGGTAGGGGCCTGTAGTGTGTAACGGCCTATAGTTTCACATATCCCATAGTTTGTCAGTGTGGATAACCTACTGCTAATAGATAAATATGTATTAGGGTTATTAATAGGGAATATATTCAAGAATAATATTTAATTCTTTTTATGATCTTCTATGAGAGAGGGTAGCTATACTCCATTGTAATATGTTATGATTATCTACAATATACAACCGAGTATAATCATCCTTATATGCGGTTAGGTATGGGTTCAACCGAGGTAGTGCTTAAGGATGCAAATATTTATGTTCTTTAATATATCCATATATGTTCATACCTATATGTATTTATATTTCTTTATTTAATCTTTTTATCGCTCTCTTTTTCTTTTATTAAAAGAAAAAATTTAACCCCCTACTTTGATTTATATATTTTTTAAGCTTAATATATACATATATGAAAAGAAAAAATCTTTTAAACAGTGTGCCTAGTTTACCTGATCAGGAGAAGTTTCTTCTAGATTTACAAAGTAATAATTACAGTATGCAAACCATACTTAGCTATGCTAGAGATTTAGCAATATTTAGTGTGTATTTGTATTTTAATAAGATTGAATTTAAGAAAGTATCTAAAGAGGATATTTCTAACTATAAAGGGTACCTTAGAAGTGGTAATCATCTTAAAGATTTGGATAAAGTAAGGAGGGAATGTATGAAAAGTGGCTTAGATACAACGGATATAGATAACGAAGCTCTAGGAGGCTCTGCAAGGGCCTTGAAAAAAACAGGGGGTATGAATACACCTGTAGATGAGTCTGAAAATATCAATGAGCACTCCAGAGAGAGCAAGGAGGCATATATGGATGACTTCCTCACCCATGTGTACAGTAAGGTGTACGGTTCACTTGGCATACTTGATAGGCCTCTTAATTCTAGAGCTAGAAGTAAGAACGGTTTAGATGTTAGAAGTATTAATCGAATGTTATCCGCTCTTAGATCATATCTTAAATTTAGAATTAGTTGGGATTTAGAAATACCTTTACCTCCAGATGCAATTAGTATGGTTAAGACAGAAAAGAAAATGAAGAAGGTTGCTTCATTTGAAGACTTAGTTAGATTAATTGAATCTCCAATGGAGTTTGAGAAAGATGAGAAGGTTGCACTGCGTAATAGGTGTATGTTGGAGATGCTTTTTGCAACAGGTATGCGTATATCTGAACTGATTAGCTTAGATCTAGAGCAACTAAATGTTGAGGGTAAGATATATATTACTGGTAAGGGACGCAAGGAAAGAAGGATTTTTGTTACACCAAGAGCATTAGGATGGGTAAATAAGTATTTGAAGTTAAGGTTAGAGTATGCATTCTCAGATAGGGTTAAGGAAGAACAACCTGGTGTTGTAGATAGTTTGTATAATGATTTGGGTATAGAGAGAAAAGAGGAAAACATGAAACCTCGTGAAACAAATGAAGATGATATTTCTAAGGGTTTAAATTTAGAAGTTTTTGATTCAGAGAATAGGAAGTATATATCATTAGTTGAAAACTACCGTAAAAATAACTTCTTAAAAAAGTTCGACTCCCCTGCTCTATTCATACCCTTGTCTGGTTCTAGGAGTAGAAAAGCTAATGCAAGGATATCAACTAACTATTTCCAAGAAAAAATAGCTGATTATAGACGAAGGTTAGGTATTCAAATACCTACGTCTGCACACAGTTTAAGGCATGGATATGCTACATATTTAGCACAACAGGGAGCTAGTCCTGCAGCATTACAAGTACTTCTTGGTCATGAGAGCTTGGATACAACTACTAAGTATGTACATGCTAGTGAGAAGTTTGCAGAGGATACGGTCAAGAAGAATCATCCTTTACAGTAAGACTTTTACTCCAACTTAGAGGCTAAATCTATTGCAGTTTTAGTAGCTTCAAAGTTAGGGTCTTGCTGTGCAGCTATTACCTGTTTGAGAGCTTGTGGGTCATCATTTTTAAGCTTAGTAAGGAAATCCTCCATAGCTTTACCCTCCTGTATACATTGGTCTAGGTAATCTATTAAGAAAGTATTCCAATTGTTCTCTGCACTAATACCGTATACCTTCTTTAATATATCCTTGAGTGTATCTGTAGCTTCCTGTGTAGTAAGATCTTCTTTCTCTATTCCTGTAAGGTATTCATTTAAAGAGTCTAAATCTTGTTCATTTGCTTGTAGTAAGTCTTCTTCCATATCATCAAGAAAATCTTCAAATCCAAGCCTTATTAATGAAACTATTCTTTTTTCATCTAATCCTAACTCTTTAAGTTTCTCTATTTTACTGTTTATTTGGTTATCCATATTTATTTACTTCCCAAATTAAGTGCTTCTCTTGCAGTCTCAATATTGATATCTATACTCTTAATTTTATTCACTGTCCCTTCCAACCATGCTTTAATATCTATTTGTATTCCAGCTTCTGTTATGTTTGGAGAGAGAACACCGTATGCAAGAGATGTAATAGCCATTGGGTTTGTTAACCATGCTATATCTTTACATATCTCAACTATATTATTTGCTCTCTTCATCTTTTTCTCAAGCTGTCTATCTTTCTCTAATTCTTCATCTGTGAATCTTCTATCACTTCTCTCTCTTATGCTCGTATTCATTTCATCGGATTGTCTTCTGAGAGCTCTTTCTCTTGCTCCTGCTACTGATCTAACTACTCGTGTACCAGCACTTACTGCAGCAGCAGAGAGTGCAACAGCAACAGGCATACCTGTTAGGCCTGATGCTAATACTCCACCTCCAATACCTGTAGCTAAGAGTGCTAATCTAAGTAACTTTCTACCTTTCTTTTCTGGTTTTTCTGTTTCTTTACTCTCAGGAGCTTTATCTGTTTGTTCTACTTCTGTTTGTGCTTCTGCTGTTTTCTCTATATTAACTATTCTTTCTGCTAATTCTTGATCATATATCTTTTTATTTTCAGAATTTTCCTTGTTAACTTCTTTCCATATGAGGGTGTCTATACCTTGCTCTCTTCTGTATTCCGTTGTTCCTACTCTGATTTTATCACTTTTTATACCATGTTCATTACCATAGTGTGTTAGTCTAGAGAGCATAGTTTCAATATCTTTTACCAATGTTTCTTTGTTATTTGCGTATTCGGTACTTACTCTGTCGTAAAGATGATCTTTGTGTATTTCTATTCCATCATCTGCCTTCCAAATTCCTGTGCTTGGATTATATTTATAATCTTTGTTATTGATAGTGAGGGGTAGTTTTCTCTCTCTTAACTTTCCTACAATGTCTCCCATTGCGCCATCAAAGTATGCTCTTTCTTTCATGTCATTATTCTCCCCCTGCTCACTTGTTGTCTCTACTTTTGCCTCAGCCTTTATACCTGGTGTTTCAATAGTGGACTTTTCTTTTACTGTTTCTGATGTACTACTTGTTTTCACAGTTTTAGAACTTGAATCTGTCGAAGTACTTTGTGTGTTGGTTCTTTGTGTCCCTGGTAATACTCTACTTCCAACTATTTTTCCTTCCGTATCTCTTTCTATTAAAAGTATTCTATCTGCTAGTTGAGAGCTACTTATAACTTCTCTCTTCTCTCCCTCTATATTTTCCTTTCCATTTTCTAAGATATTCAGTTCTATCCAACTACCATCTTTTTGTTTACGAAACACCTGTCCATCCTTAGACATTGTAATTCTTCTCTCTGGCGTAAGCTTACCGATTATTTCTGTTAATATTTTTGCTTGTTCTCCTTTATCTTTTGCAAGGAAAGCATTTATTATCCGTTCTATACCTTCTTTGTCACCTCTTTCTATAAGGTCATTATCAAACATCCATCCGTGATCTGTAGCTACTAACTGCTTTCCCCCTATGTTGAAATTACTTCCTGTTGTAGCTTTCAATTTCTTGTCCCATGTAAATGTAAGAACTTGTGTCCTTAATATTTGCCTTATATATTCCTTCTCCTGTTCAGGGGTTGGCATTGGTGGAGGAGGTAGTGGAGGTGTAGGATCAGGGGTTTCAGAATCACCACCGAATAGCTCGATTGTAGTACTTCTAGTAATGCCACCTACCTGTCTTGGAGCAAATGCACCAAGTCCTGCTGCTACTAATGCAGCTAAGTGAGTACTAGTTATATTGGTATCTATCTCTACAGGGACATCTACTTCAAAAGGAGTTAATCCATCTAAAGAAATTGGATTTAGCATAGGTCTATTAAATGCAAAGGATACTCCATCTGAACCTACAGTTGAACTACCTACCTCTGGTAGAGTTACTGGCCCTCCATTAAGTCCTTCTAACCATCCTAAGATCGTAGGAGAGTTTCGGACATTAAATTCTTGATTTGGTTGTACAGGATTAGTAAATCCGAATTCTGATCTAATGGCAGAGTCATTTCCTAATCTATCTCCTTGATAGAGTGATCTTTGAAGTTCATAGTCATCATATTTTGCAAGATTAGGATTATCTGCCTTTACCTGTTGCATTATCTTTGTTAGTACACTAGGTACTGAATCTCCTGGAGCAACTGAACCTGCGAGTGGATCTACACTTAAGATAGCTTCTGTTCCTCCTACACCTTCTAATGTAGAGAGGTTTGTATTGTACTCTTGATTTCCAATATTTAGAGTCATCTCTCCATTTGATTGTATACTGGAGATGTTGAAAGAGGCAGGAGAGTTATTTGTGTATGTAGCTTGTAATGTTTGACCTAACTGACCAGAATTCATTACTCCTATGTTTCCATTTACATCGTTATACATAACTCCAACTACCTGTCCACTATCATCAACGAATGTTCCAGTTATACCTGTTGAAGAGGTTTCAAATTCAGAGGTAGTGACATTCCCTATTTCAGTATTCTGTATTTCAAAGAGCTTCTCTGCTCCAGATACCGTATTTGCACTATATTCATTAGAGCTAGTGTCGTGTATTAAGTCTGGAGTACCATCTCCATCTAAGTCGATAGTGTTGACCTTTGTTCCATCTTCTCTTGTATATGAATCTACATTGGCATCTTCATCACCTAATGATTCTCTATATTCCTGCTGTACAGCTCTATCAGAGGATACTTGGTTGTGAGCCTCTACTGCTTGTCCTACTAATGATATTCCTGATCCCATTATTACCAATGAGTTCATCACTCCTGAACCTGTTCTAAAGCCTGTTAAGAATGCTACTGATTGGAAGTACTGTTCTCTTTCTTTACTTAGTAAGTTATCTACTTCTACGGATTCTATGCCTACAAAGATGCTTACTAATTTATTTGTTAATCCTCTCCTATCTTCTAAACTTGCATGTCCAGAAGCTTCAAGTGTTAATCTACCTAATTCACCTATGTCTAAGAAGTCTACATAGCTTTCAAAATTACCAGTTAACTGAAGTTTTGGATATTGATCTGTATTATCATCTGTTTCCTTTACTTCAAATGTTGTAATATCTAACTCTTTTCTTACATCTTTACCATCTTCTTTTACTGTATAGTGAAGAATCTTATATTTCTCATCCTTAGTTTCATTGTATAGGTAGAGTAAGGATGCAATAGCTGCTTTCTTTGCAGTCTTCCTTTCATCCTCTGTGATATTCTGATCACTCATATCCTCGACTATCTTGTTTATGTTTACTCCTTCTCTAGCAAGGTATCCCTGTTCTTTAAGTTTTTTGTATCTTCTTAGTTCAAACGTACTTAAATATTTCGTTACAAGCTCTTCTTGTTGTTTGTTTAGATTT